>ONXE01000166.1 GCA_900321775.1 uncultured Bacteroidales bacterium | reverse complement strand
GAAAACTCCCATGATTGCTCCGAAGATCGGCCCAAGTCCGGCAATGTTCAGAAACTGGATAAGGAAGATGCGCCAAGCGGGAAGAGGCACATAATCCACTCCGTCTGTTTTTTCAATCGCAGGGGTCGGCCGGTTCGGCTCCACGCCAAAAATCCTCTCTACTGCCCGTCCGTATAGGATATACCCTAATACCAGCAGCACAATTGCTCCAATGAAGGTGTACATAATTACTGATTAATACTCTTGTTTTCTGATTTCTTCTACACCGAGAACAGAGTACTTCACATTGTCCTTGATGATGTAGAGTTGACCGTTCTCAAGCACCTTCATTCCCTTCTGCTCAGCAGCCACGTTGGGGAGTGCGTCAGGAGTTAACGAAATCTTTCCGCCGGAAGCCAGTTCAATTAGTTCTACTTCAGGTTTATCACCGCTGGCAGCCTTGTAGTAGTGCTGAATTTTGCCGGTGCAGTACACTTTCGTACCAACAGGGATATCAACATCGGTCTTGCCGTTGTATACCTCGAAGTTGTAGGTCGGGTGCTGCAGGTCGTCGCACATGAAGAACGACATGCTCTTCTTCTCCTCGCTCCATGCATAGGCAATGCTGTCAACGTAACCTACTACCTGATAGAGTTCCTTACTGGTTGCACCGCGAGCCAGCGAATCGCCGATAGCCACTGCTTGTGCAACGGTTACGACAATAGCCTCTTGTGGGCCTGCGCCGCTCTTTTTCAGAATCCATGCCTTGCCGTTGGCTACCTCAATGGTACCATTGAAATTGGTCAGCTTACCCAGCACTTCTACCGAGTCACCTACTTCAACAAATCCGGCCAATTCTTGAGAAGCAGCCTCCTGAATAGTTACATAATACGCCTCAAAACGAGTCGTGTCGGTGCAGTCAATCCAGAAAATCTGCTGTTTGTTGGCCTCGTCGGTGCGATCGACAGAGCTGACGATGCCATGCACCAGGAAATAGTCGTCACTAACGGAACCCGGGTTCAGCGACAGACCTTCCTCGATAGCCTCGCAAGCGTCCACGGCAATTGTGTCGTAGTGAACAGCCGTACGCTCCAGCACTACTACATCGCCGTTTTTCATCTCAGCGGTAGTGCCGTTGTAGTTCATGAGGAAACCTTTGATGGTCACCTTGTCACCGACAACAAGCGGAGTGTCGTCATTGCCCAAAGGCATGTTGCACCAGTAAGCCTGAAAAGTCTGAGTGGAACCCTTTGTGTCATCCAGCCAGAATGTTTGCTGACCGCGGCTGATTGCGCCGTTGGTGTTGGTTACATAGCCGGTAACGGCTACCGAGTCCGTACCGGTCTGACCGGGTTGCAGCAACATAGCTGCCGACTTGGCTTCAGCGCAAGTCATGTTCGTAATGGCTGCGCTCATGCTCATGGCAGCCATCACAGCTGCACATAATGTAAGAATTTTTTTCATACTCATTTATTATTAATTGATGTTATTTGATGTAAATCTTATTCTTCCGAATCCTCTTCATCCTCATCGTCAGGTTCAGCCACCAGCAGTTGTTGAATCTCCCAAGTAGGAGCCGAGGTCAGTTCGCCTGTCGTGGTGTTGTACTGGAAGGCGATTACTATCGACTCGTTGTTGTACTTGGACAAATCAAATCTGCCCGAGCTCAGGAAGGTCCAGTTGGAACCATCAGGGATAGAGTCGGGGAACTCCAAATGCTCCCATTCCGTGGTTGTCACATCGCCGGTGAAGTTGTTGGTAACCATGACTTTAAGCCACTCTTTGTTGTATTGTTCGTTACCGTAACGAACAGCGTGCATGAAGGTGAGATACGGCGCTACACTCTTCTTGAGGCGAATCTTGGGTGAGACAAGCCAGTCTTCAACGGGGTGGTTGCTGCCGCTCACGTAAGCCGATGCGGTCATGCCGTACGCTGCCTGATAACGCCATACGTAGTTCAAACCATCCAAGTTGACATGCTGAATCGTGAAGTCTGCGGGACCATCGCCCACGAACGGAGTAGTGTAGTAGGTCGAGATGTTGGCCACCCAGGTGTTCGTGTAAACAAAAGACATCACGTCATCTACGTAGCCTGTGTTCATGACGAAATCAGTGCCGTTGTAGGTCCACTCATCCGCGGTCATGCCCGACTTGGTGTTGTATGCAATCAGATAAATCTGTTTCTCCAGCGGGTACAGATACGTGCTTCTCAGATACGTCAAAACGACCTCCTCCGGCTTGTCTATCGTGGTACTGCCTAACTGGTCGTACACGTTCTTCGGCAGTGCTTCGGCCACGGTCAACTGGTCGTTGCCGTACACTTGCCATTCACCGTTAAGCAATTGATAGATAACCGTTTTTGTGATTGTGTCCTGCTCTGTAACCATAGCGCGAGACGGAGCTCCAAAAGGTGTTCCATGCGTGATGTAAATGGCATTCACCAATTGCGGTTCACCCGATTCGTTGGAGTACACGCCCTTCAGCGTAATAAAATCATATTGCTTGATACCCTTATCTTTCCATACGCGGTTTCCGTCTTCGTCGGTCAGACCATAGACGTAAATGGAGTCGTCCTCTGATTTCAAGTCCTTCAGGTAGAAACGGCCTGAAATGGTTGATTTGATGGTTCCAACAATACCGGTCAACTCATGTACACCGCCTTCCTGAGCTTCCAGCAGCTCTTTTACCGTACAGTGATACGGCAGCGGCGGAATAATAGTGTCCGGTTCAGTGCTTAAGTATTTGTAACTCAGCACCATTATCTTGCCGTCCGTAGCCGTGGGGAACTTGGCCGCCAGGAACGCCGGCACGTAAGCCTCCGATGTCTTGGTCAGATAAGAAGCGCCACGACCGCCCCAGATAGTGCGGTAGTCCTCTTCCTGCAAGGTGTACGACGCAGCCGTTTCGAACGGCATCACCCGCGAACTCTTGCCCTCATATAGCGGATACGTCACGTTGCAGATAGTGCCTGCGTCGAGGTATGGGAACTTGAACGCCATAAACATTGGCACGTACAGGTCGGCACTGGCGTCCTCGGTAAATGCTTTGAGCACCGAGATTCTGCGCCACTCGTAGTATGCCATCGAGTCCTCTTCCGTGCAGAGTGACAGGGCTTTCTGCTCGTACACTGACGGTACGGTGTCGTTGCCTTTGTACGAGCACGGCTTGCCAATCAGCGCCACATCTTCTTCTGTCAGCGTGTAGGTCATCGAGGTGCGCACATCGGTCACATGGTAATCGCCATTGTCCAACTGCTTTTCGTCGAAATAGTTCTGGCAGCCGGCCAGTCCCATCGCACCTATCAATCCGAGAAATATATACTTTTTCATAATCATTAATCTTTAGCCATTAACCTTTAACCCTTATCAGAACGCCAATTTGAAGCGGATGTTCCACTGGCGACCTTTGTTGTAGAAGAAATAGATGTTGTCCTTCGTGTTCTCGGCAATAGTCTGCGTAACGGTGCTTGCGCTCCACGCTTTCTCGATGTAATGCTGGTCCAGCACGTTGCTTACGTTTCCTGCAACAGTTGCGCGGAACGGACCGATATCAAAACTGTAGCTTGCGCGCACGTCCATCACACCGCCAACCGGGCAGCAATACGGCTCAACTACGTTCACTGTTTTGCCAATGGTCAGGTTGGAACCCGAGAACGAATAGTAGCTGTAGTTGCGGTCATATACCGTATATTCCGCACCCAGACGGAAGCCCTTGAAAGGAATGAACGTCACGCCCAGGTTGGCTGTGGTTTGCGCCTGACCACCCACGCGGATATTTTCCAGATTGATCTTCGCCCAGGCGTGGTCTTCTGCACCTACGGTAGTGACTTTTCCGTCCGAATTCACGGCATCTCCGTGTTCGTTGTACAGGTAACCTGTCACTTCCTTGCCTTTCCAGCGCCAGTCGCCTAATGACAGCATTGCATTGATTTCCATCCATTTGGTGGGACGCGATTTCAACTCAAACTCCAAGCCCATGTGTTGTGCATTCACACCTGTCATGTTCACGTAACCGTTTGATTGGTCTGCCAACGTGGTGCTGCGAGACATAGTCTTGTCAATCCAGCGTGTGTAGTAGTGTGTAGTAAGCATTCGCCATGATGTTCACATACTGATTGTGGAAACCGTAGCCCACTTCAACAGACGCAATCTTCTCGTTGGCTGCTTTTTTGTTCACCGCATGACTCACGTTTGACGACATGAACGCTCCGTTAAACTTGGGCGCACGGCTGATGAAACCGGCATTGACAAACACGTTGTTCTGCTTGTTGAAGTTGTAGTTTACACCGCCTTTGATTGTTCCGCCGAAGAAACCCACAAGGTCACTGTTTCGATGATTTTCGTCGTAGTAGAACCGATCCTCACGCCAGTAGTTAGTGTAGGCCATCGAACCGTTGACAAACGCAGACAGTTTCTCTACCGAGTACTCCAGCGTTGCAAATGCGCCTTCTTGCATCACATGGCCCGTATAATCGCGGTACACCACGTCGCCCACATTCAGTTTCTCGGACTGCCAGCTAATGTCTGAAGCGTGATAGTTGTTCTCTGGTTTTACACTATTCTTACGTGTAGCATCGATGAAATAATCGCCGCTCATCAGGTCGCAGATTACGGCTTGGTGGATGCCTTGATAGTAACGCAGATCCAAACCGGCTGTCATGTCCAGCACTTCGAAGAAGCGGTTCTGATAAGTGCTGACCAATCCGTACCAGTTATGGTAGTTGCGGTTTTCGGCTAAAACCCATTTCGAGCCTGTGGTTGAAGCGGCATTGATATCCTCCATTGCACCGTAATCGAAAGTGCCGTCGTCGCGGCGGAATTCTGTTGTAAGTATGCCATTATATGCACCTCGGGTAACGTCGGAATAAGTTGCAGTTTTCTCTTGGCCATCAGGAGTAACATACTTGTCATATATGCTGGCCTCTGCCGTATAGCCGAAACCGCGGCCTATTGACGTGTAAAGCGAAGTCGAAAGCGATGACTTGTAGTCAATCTGCCATACGTGGTTCAAACTGATTTGCGGCTTGTGATACTGATTGTAGTTGGCACCTTTCTGCTTGCCGTTGTTGGCGTAGCCGTATGCCGGGTTATAGCGGCGGTAGTCCATACCGTCTGTCATGTATTTCTTTACGTTGTTCCACTCGGCCAGCGTCAAGGCACCGCTGTTGCCGCTCGGACGCTGCCAGTGGCTCTGAGGTGCACCAAAGCCCGTC
>ONXE01000031.1 GCA_900321775.1 uncultured Bacteroidales bacterium | reverse complement strand
GCATTCAAGGAGTTCAAGAAACCCACGTGCGTGCACGAACCCGTAGCCACACGTTTCACAGGCACCTGCAACGCTATTCCATCCGCCGGAACAGGAGTGCCAGCCTCTCGGAATAGATAATACCGTTGCAACACCGGATGATTCTCTTCCCAAGGATTGTATATTCTCAGTTCCGTAAAGCTGTACTCCCTGCTTTCCTTTGCCGTATCCCGCTCCACAAGGGTAAAATACTGCGCATACTGCGTCCCTTGCCTCTCGTGCTCCACGTGTGCTTTCGGCTTGGTGCAACCTGTCAAACTCATTAATCCAATTAGGCCAATTAACCCCAATCGTCCTATTTGTCCAATTTGCCCCATATGTTTCTCTGTTCGATTTTTCATTTGCCTCTTATCTTTCTCTGTCACATTATCTCTGCAACAAGTATGATAGATCACTATGTGATTAGTATGTGATTAGTATGTGATTAGTATGTGATTAGTATGTGATTAGTATGCGATTAGTATGTGATTAGCGAACAAGCCCCTTATTCACTTGCTCAATATACGCCAGCAGTTCTTCTCCGCCAAGCCTACTCTCCGATGACGTCATGAAAACAGGAGGCAACTCCTCCCAGGTCTCCAACAATGCCTTTTTATAAGCCTCTACATTCAGTTTCAGGCGCTCACGGCCCACCTTATCTGCCTTCGTAAACACGATAGCAAACGGAATGCCCTGTTCGCCCAACCATTGCATAAACTGCAGATCTATCTTCTGTGGCTCCAGCCGGCAATCAACCAACACGAACAACGAGACCAACTGTTCACGCCCCAAACAATAACGTTCTATCATCTGCTTCAGGCGCTCACGCTGGTCTTGTCCAGCCTTGGCGAAACCATAGCCCGGCAAATCTACCAGATGCCAAGCATCCGCGCGGCCGGCATTCACAAGAAAATGATTGATGAGCAACGTCTTACCAGGCTTGCTCGATGTTTTGGCCAATCCCTTCTGGTTCGTCAGCATGTTTATCAGCGACGACTTGCCCACATTACTGCGGCCAATAAACGCATACTCGGGCAAACTGCTCTTCGGACAAGCCTTCACGTCCGGAGCGGAAGAGATGTATTGTGCTGTGTGTATCATATTCAAAAAAAAAGGACTCACAATGATGTGAATCCTTTTGTGGGCGTTTACGGATTCGAACCGCAGACCCTCTGCTTGTAGGGCAGATGCTCTAAACCAGCTGAGCTAAACGCCCTTCGTCGAAGTAATTTTTACTTCCGTTCCGAAAGCGAGTGCAAAGGTACTGCTTTTTTTTGACATGACCAAATTTTTTGGCAAAAAAATGCAAAAAAAATGCATTTTTCCTTGTTTTCACTCCTAAAAACGACTTTTTTGCATATTTTACACGCAAAAATTCCTAAAAAATCAGACAAGCAGTCGTCTGAAAATAGTGGCGATGAACTTTCACTTTGTGCCTCTCACACTCCATTTTATAGCCATAATGTGCCTGCACGTACAACCAACGCATAGGACGATAATTCACACCACAAATAAACTGATGGTTGCAATAGTCCGGCAAATAGTTGCACCAATCACGATACGCATCATATTTGGCCATAACTGACCATTGATTTTTCGTGGACTTATTCGGATTGATTGTGTACTGCAACATGCCATACCAACCGTCCGAACGCCGGTCATGCGTTCTACCATAGACATATTCCGCACGAGCCAGCCAATGCTCTTTGTCGTCGTAACGGAACGAAACGGCATAACGGTCACGCCTCGTCATCAGCAATGTATCCTTAGCTTGAGGAGTCTTCTCCACTCTATTGTACGCGCCTATGTAGAACGAACCGCCTACGGTAATGGCTTTAATCGGATGCAGATACAAGCAACCGCTCACATCTTTCATCACATCCTGATCCAGACAATTCATGCCGGAACCGTTGTACACACCCAGTTTGTATTCAAACAGGTCATGCATCTCGCCACCCCAAGGTACACGCAACGCATAGCCATACACGGCCAGACCGATGTCACGCCCGCCGGCCATATTGGTTAATTCGGGCGTCAACTGCTGACTGTAACCGCACAATGCCTGAATCACCTGCGTGTAACTGACAGCCTCAAATACGGCAGGGCCCAACTGGCTCTCCATTGTCAAAGGGGTCTTGCTCTGTCCTGCCCAGATATTCAAATACTGCGACTGCAAATTCAAATGAGCCAACGGATGAAAATCCAAATTGAAATCCAGAACACGCACCTTGTTGGCAAAATCTATCTGCATGTTGTAGTTAAACCAATCCAGCGGATTACCCTTCACGTTCAGACGAGCTGTATTGAAGGTAAAAGAGTTGGTGTAATTGTTCTCCGCCGGCACTGCATTCAGGAGATATCCAATTTGAATGGCCCCGCTAATGGTAGGTATATAGCGGCTTTTCGCTTCTATCTTGTCCATCACCTTGCACAACAATCCGTCCAAATTGTCATCCTCCTTATAGTTCTGACCGACCACACAAACGGCCATCAGCACAGCAAAAAATAGGGTCCAAACACGTTTCATCATTTCAATTCAATTTAATCAATTAAAAAATCCCGCAAAACCTATATTCAATGCCAACACACCCGGGTACATGGCACGCGGATGATGTTCGTAATCGTAGTATGCCTTCTCCAGTATTGTAGGCATAAAGTGTTGCACGTAGCAGCCTTCTATGGCAACGGAGAATTTGGGCGTCACGAACCACTCAAAAGCAAGAGACACTTTGGCCGAGGGCAATACATTAAACTTGTTGTTGATAGCATAACGAACTTCGCCATCCGGCCTGACTTCCGCCACACTCACATTCTGCGGCATTGCCAAAGTTGCACCGGGCTGTAGCATGAACGAGACGTTGAACTTGTTGAAATACGGATGCTCGTAGAACTCCTTCAGATTAGCCACCAACGGCAAGCGATACCCGGGACCCAAGAAGAGCGAATAGTAGAGAATCTGTCCTGAAATGACATTGATTTCAGTATTGCTCCACTGGTCCACCATCTGAATATTCTTGTAACGTGTAGTGTTGTTGTCAACACCCACCGCCGCACACCAGCCGTAGTTCTTGTGCAGACGCCATTCCAAACACATCTTGGCATAGAAACTGACACTCTCTATCCTGTTAGGCGTGTATGATACACCGAAACAGGTTGGCACATCAAGTTCACTGAACCAATTCTTCAGCGTATAATGGGTAATGGGTTCGTAGTATTCCCTGTCGGGATGCGCAGCACGAAGTACAGAGTCCGGAGCCTCAAAAGCTTTGAGCGGGCTACCCCACAAAAGACAGCCCGTCATCAGCAGCAAAAGAAGAGAAAAACGCTTCATCAGCAGAAATTACAGTTCTTTGCTAACTTCGATAGTCTCAAAGGTCTCCAGAACATCGCCTTCCTGCAGGTCGTTGTACGAACGAACCGACAAGCCGCACTCCTGGTTGACACCCATTTCCTTCACGTCGTCCTTCTCGTGCTTGAGCGAAGCAAGATCGCCGGTGAAGATAACAATACCGTCGCGGATAACGCGCACACGATTCGAACGCTTCACCTTGCCCTCGCGAACGACGCAGCCGGCAATAGTACCAATCTTGGAAATATGGAACGTACGAAGTACTTCCAGCGTAGCCGTCACTTCCTCCTTGATTTCCGGAGCAAGCATACCGGCCATAGCAGCCTTCACTTCCTCGATTGCGTCGTAGATAATTGAGTACAAGCGGATATCCACCTCTTCGCTCTCAGCCATCTTCCGGGCACTACCCGTAGGACGTACGTTGAAGCCGATGATGATAGCGTCCGAAGCCGCAGCCAGCATCACATCCGAGTCGGAGATAGCGCCTACAGCCTTGTAGATGACGTTCACTTGAATGTTCTCTGTGGACAGTTTGATCAACGAGTCGGCAATAGCTTCGGTTGAACCGTCCACATCTGCCTTCACAATGATATTCAGTTCCTTGAAGTCGCCAATAGCCAGACGACGGCCGATTTCCTCCAAGCCCACGTGCTTTTTGGTGCGGATGGACTGTTCACGCTGCAATTGCTCACGTTTGGAAGCAATCTCGCGTGCCTCCTGGTCAGAAGACATCACGTTGAACTCATCTCCGGCCTGCGGAGCACCGTTCAAGCCCAAGATCACTGCAGGCTCACCCGGAAGAACCTCCTTAATGCGCTGGTTACGCTCGTTGAACATAGCTTTCACGCGACCATGAGCTGTACCTGCCAGCACAATATCGCCCATTCGAAGCGTACCGTCGCTTACCAACACTGTAGCCACATAACCGCGACCCTTGTCCAACGAAGACTCGATGATAGAACCCTTGGCACGACGTTTGGGATTGGCTTTCAGGTCCAACATCTCGGCCTCCAATAGCACTTTGTCCAGCAACTCGTGAACACCGTCACCTTTCTTGGCAGAGATGTCCTGACTCTGGTACTTGCCACCCCAATCCTCTACGAGGATATTCATGTTGGCCAGTTCCTCCTTGATTTTGTCCGGATTGGCACCCGGCTTGTCACATTTGTTGATGGCAAACACCATCGGCACGCCGGCTGCCTGCGCATGGCTGATAGCCTCACGTGTCTGCGGCATCACACCATCATCAGCAGCAACGATGATGATAGCAATATCCGTCACCTGAGCTCCACGGGCACGCATTGCCGTAAAGGCCTCGTGACCCGGAGTATCCAGGAAGGTGATATGCTGACCGGACTTCAGTGTCACGTTGTATGCACCGATGTGCTGCGTAATACCACCGGCCTCACCTGCAATCACGTTGGTATTGCGGATATGGTCAAGAAGCGAAGTCTTACCGTGATCCACGTGACCCATTACGGTCACAATCGGAGCACGAGGCACAACATCTTCGTCCGAATAATCACCCTCATCTTCACGAATCTCAGCCACTACCTTGGCGCTGACATACTCTGTCTGGAAACCAAACTCTTCGGCCACTATATTGATAGTCTCTGCGTCCAAACGCTGATTGATACTTACCATCATACCCAGCGACATGCACGTACCGATAATCTTCGTCACAGGTACATTCATCATTACAGCCAAATCGTTGACAGTAACAAATTCTGTGAGTTTCAGTACTTTAGATTGTGCTGCCTCTTGCTGCAGTTCCTGCTCATGACGTTCACGCACCTGTTCACGTTTGTCCTTACGGTACTTGGATGCATTGGTTTTACCCTTGCCGCTCTGCAGGCGATTGAGGGTGTCTTTTATCTGACGCTGAACCTCTTCGTCATCGATCTCAACCCTAACCGACTTTTTCTGGGTCTTGACCTTGCCCTTCTGGTTCTTGATGTCGTTAATATCCACTTTACCCTGCTTGATGCGCTCGCGCTTGCGTTTCTCACCATCAGCAGGTTTGGACATAGCTGCTGCTTGACGATTCTGAGCAGCCTCTTTTTTGCGTTCTTCGCGCTCTTTTTGCTTCTGCTCTTTCGTTTTCGACTTGGGATGAGTACTCTGGTTTATCGAGTCCAGATCTATCTTACCCAACACAACAGGCACTTTCTTCAGTTTCGGAGTTCCCAAAGTGAACACTTCGGTTTTCGGCTCCTCAGCCTCGGGTTTCTGGGACTTTTGTGCAGCTTTTTGCTCTTCCAAAGCGGCTTTTTTCGCTTCCTCCTGAGCCTTCTTGGCCGCAGCTTCTTCTGCAACCTTTTTTGCCGCTGCAGCCTTCTCGGTTGCGGCTTTTTGCTCTGCTGCCTTCTTGGCTTCTTCGGCAGCGCGGGCAGCCTCTTCAGCAGCTTTCTTGGCAGCCGCAGCTTCTTCGGCAGCGCGAGCGGCCTCTTCTGCAGCCTTCTTGGCCGCTGCAGCCTTCTCCGCTGCTGCTTTCTTGTCTGCATCCAAATCGATTTTGCCTACTACTTTCGGCCTCTGCACTGGATGTAACAATTCGGGCTCAGCCTCTGTCTCGACAGTCAACACCCGTGGAATATCGCGCTCCTGACGCTCTTGAGCCTGTTTGGCTGCTTCCAGACGAAGTGCCATATCTTTGTTGAACTCCTTAGCCAACAACAGATACAGTTCATCATCAATGCGAGTATTGGGGTCCATGGCTATTTCGCGACCGCGCTTCGCCGCAAACTCAACAGCGGTGGACATGCCGATATTGAGTTCCTTACATGCTTTGATTAATTTTATTGCCATTACTTAGTCGGTTTTTATGTTAATGGTAAACTATAGTGACGAATTATTCGCCTTCAGTACTGGGGGCTTCGTCGTCGAACTCTGCAGCCAAAATACGACGAACATCTTCGATGGTTTCGTCTTCCAGGTCGGTACGTTCTGCCAGGTCCTCCGGCGAGACCGCCAACACGGCCTTTGCCGTATCCAAGCCGACAGCTTTCAATTGGTCAATAACCCACTGATCGATTTCATCGTTGAACTCATCCAGATAGATATCCTCGACATCCTCTGCTTCCATCTCGCGGAACACGTCTATCTGATAACCTGTGAGCATGCATGCCAACTTGATATTGAAGCCACCCTTGCCGATTGCCAGACTAACTTCTTCCGGTTTCAGGAATACATTCACCTGCTTTTCCTCTTCGTTGATCTCCATCGATGAGATATGAGCCGGTGCCAATGCACGCTGGATATACAGGTTGGTGTTTGTGGTGAAGTTGATTACGTCGATGTTCTCATTACGCAACTCACGCACAATACCATGGATACGAGAACCTTTTACACCAACGCAGGCGCCTACAGGGTCGATACGGTCGTCAAAACTCTGCACAGCCACTTTGGCGCGCTCACCCGGAATACGCGCAATGTTCTTGATAGCAATCAGGCCGTCATGAACCTCGGGAATCTCCTGCTCAAACAGACGCTGCAGGAACAACGGCGAAGTACGGGAAAGGATAATCTTCGGGTTCTGGTTTTTATTGTCCACCTGTACTACTACACCGCGAACGGTATCGCCCTTGCGGTAGAAATCGGTAGGAATCTGGTTCTGCTTGGGCAGGTACAATTCGTTTCCGTCCTCATCCAGAAGCAACATCTCGCGCTTCCAAACTTGATACAACTCGCCACTAACCACGTGACCCAACATATCCGAATAGCGGATATAGAGGTTTTCCTTTTGCAGTTCCAGAATCTTCGATGCCAATGTTTGGCGCAGATTCAAGATCATACGACGGCCAAACTTCGTAAAGTCCACCTTGTCCGTAATCTCTTCGCCAACTTCACACTCGTCATCAATCTGACGGGCATCGCTGAAACTAATCTGTGCCTCCGGATTCTCCACTTCGCCGTCCTCTACAATCATACGGTTGCGGTAAATCTCCAAATCGCCCTTGTCCGGATTGATAATCACGTCATAGTTCTCATCCGACCCGTACATCTTGGCAATTACGTTACGGAAAGAATCTTCCAGCACGTTGATAAACGTCTGGCGGTCAATGTTTTTTAGTTCTTTGAACTCGGAAAAAATGTCAATCAGGTTAACTGATCCCGGTTGTTTTTTAGTTGCCATTGTTATATGTTATAAAGATTTATTCTCACACTTTCAGGTCGTATTTGCAGTACTTTACGTCCTGGTATCCAAACGATTGTGTCTGCACCTGTTTTTCCTTTTTCTTCTTACCCTCCACCTGCACCAGCACTTCTACATCGGCTTCGAAATGGTCTTCTTCCACATTCACGAGTACTCCATGCAGTTTTCTCCCGTCTTTGGTCAGAATCTCCACATCATGGCCCAGATGTTTCTCATACTGCATCTTGGTACGGAACGGGTCGGTGATGCTCACACTACCCACTTCCAGCTCGTAGTCTTCTGCATCGCGGTCCAACTGTTCTTGCAGATATCGGCTCAGCGCTGAACAATAATCCAAATCTACGCCCTTGTAGGCATCCACTTCCACCAAAATACGGTTATCCGGCGACACCTTCAGGTTGATTAACTGTACGTCACTACCCTGCACGTAGTTCGCCACCAATTCTTCTATTTGCTTCGGGTCTATCATAATCCTATATTTAATGCAAGAAGGAAGCCCGCAGGCCTCCTCCTCTGAGAATCAAGTGCAAAGGTACAACAAATTTTCGACATATGCAAATAATTTGCAAGAAAAATGCTCATTATTTACGTTTTTGAGTCGTTTTTTGCCCTTTTTTACTCATTATTAGCTTTTTTACCGCATATATTGCATATAAACGGAAGAATACTCATCCACAATATCGTTCAACCCATAACGCTCGCTTTGCTGCAAAACAAAGCCCAGAATAGCACCATTCTGTTGAAGCGTCCGCTGAACACCTGCGCGTTGATTCTTGCTGAGCGAAGCGCCCCAAACGGTATATTCAGCACATGTTTTTGCCACATCACGAAGGATGGCAGCGCCTTTCTCTTTCTCGCCGCACTCCAGATAGTAGCAAGCCATCGTAGCAGACGTATAGTCGTAAGGAATATTGTATCCGGGAAGTTCTGCTTCTGCTCTATCCAATACAGCTACAGCACGTTCTTTGTCGCCCTGTTCCAATAATGATGAGATCAGTTCGGCAAACATCATCCTGTGGGTACGACACATGCGCATCAAGTTCTCATCGATATAGATGCCGGGCTGATTCATGTTGCCGTAAGCAAACTTATTCATCATATTGTCGTACATCTTCTCCACATTCACGCGTGGACGACCCGTACGCTCGTAGTCATTGGTACGAACAGGGGTAATCTGATAGGCCAGACCTACATTTTCCATGTACGGTTCCATACCCTGGTTGTAGTCCGAACCGATAGTGGCAGCAAAATAAATCGGGCGTTGCCACTTGGCCTGAGTAACCAATTCCAACACCATCATCTCACTCTTCGTCAAGCGACGGCCCAGTTTGATGTCGATTTTGTCTGCCAACTCTGTTGTGTCATAGCGTCCTGCAAACACACTTCCAGGTCCCAAAGCCTCTTCCGCTTTTACGGGGATATACAACTTATCGCTTGGCAGGAAGTTCTCACCTTCGCGTTTGGTTCGGGGATCATCACTACGAACAAAGTCAAAAGCCGTAGCCACATCCACCGGCGATCCTACACGATTGTCCACCCAGACCACCTCGTTCTTGCCGGAGATATAGTCCTTCAGTTCCCAGGTAATGGGCAAAGCCGGAGAGTCGTAGTACGGACGTTTCATCTGGCTGATATACCAATCGGTCTGCAGGTAACTCAGGTTGCAAACACGCAGGTCCGTTCCCACTTCCTCCACTTCCTGGTTATACCAAAGCGGGAAGGTGTCGTTATCGCCGTTGGAGAAGATGATACCATGCTTCTCGCAACTCTTCAGATAGTTAGCTCCAAAATCGCGGGCAGAATAGCGTCCCGAGCGGTTATGATCATCCCAATTCTGCTGAGCCATCAATGCGGGCACACCCAATGTGATTAGCACGGTTAGTGTTGCGATGGTAGCTCTTACGGCCTTGTTGTCGGTTTTCGCAAGATTAGACAGCCACTCCGAGAGTCCCATCACGCCCAAACCAATCCAGATACAAAATGCATAGAACGAGCCGGCGTAGGCATAGTCACGCTCACGAGGCTGGATTGGCGTTTGGTTCAGATATACAACTATTGCCAAGCCTGTCAACAGGAAGAGGAGGGCCGTCAACGAGAAGTTCTCGAAACCGGACTTTTTCTTGCTCAACTGGTAAACAATGCCCACCAGACCCAGCAACAACGGCAGGAAATAATACACATTATGAGCTTTGTTTTCCTTCAGTTCTGTCGGGAGCAATTCCTGATTGCCCAAACGTGCGTTATCTATGAAAGGAATACCGCTAATCCAGTTGCCTTTTTCAATACTACCACTGGCATTTTGCAGGTCGTTTTGGCGACCGGCAAAATTCCACATAAAGTAGCGCCAATACATCCAATGTACCTGATAAGCAAAGAAGAAACGCATGTTCTCTCCAAAGGTCGGGCAATAGTCGGTCTTCTGCTGACCGCAGTAGGTGTAACGCACTTTCTTGCCCTTCACGTTCGCCCATGCCTTATATTGCTGGATGTGCGACCCCTGTCCCGAGTGCATACGCGGGAAGAACATCTTGAATTCATCCATGTACTCGTACGAGTTCTTATACCCGATGATCATATACTCATCGCGCTCGTTCTCGGAGGACTTGGGCTTCGGAGCATACTGTGCATGCCCCTGTTTCTCTACGGGGATACACATATTGCCCTTCACTTCCAGTTTGACCGGAGCGTTATAGACCTGTCCGTACAGCAAAGGGGTGTCACCGTACTGCTCACGATTCAAGTAGTATTTCAGTGAGAACACATTGTCAGGCGAGTTCTGGTCCATAGGTGTATCGGCAGCCGAACGAATCACAATAGCGGCATAACTCGAGTAACCTATCATCAGCACAGCAATCATCACTGCCGCTGTGTTCAAGATACGCATAGACACATGCTCGCGCTGAACAATCAGAATCACAACCAAAGCAGCGATTACCAGCAAGCCAACCCAAACGCTTTCCTTAAGGAACGGAATACCCGAGAGGGTTACTGCCAGCACAAAAGCTACGATAGTGCGGGTGTTCAATTCCTCGTTGCGGTTGGTTTCTACAATGGTCCAAATCAGTGCAACCGCAGCCAGAATCAGATAAATAGCCAAGCCTGTGTTGAACGGCAGGTGCAAAGTGTTCACGAAGAACAATTCAAACCAGCCCGCCAGCGTCGGAACGCCCGGAATCATACCGTACAGAATAGCAGCCAAAATCAGCACACTGGCCAATAGTGCCACAAAAACGCCCTTCCACGAGAAGTCATACTTATGGAAATAGTACACAAGTACAATAGCGGGAATGGTCAACAGGTTCAACAGGTGAACACCAATAGACAGACCCATCAGGTATGCTATCAATATCAGCCAACGGTCACTACCCGCCTCTTCAGCATGCTCATCCCACTTCAGGATGGCCCAGAAGACCACGGCCGTAAACAGACTCGACGATGCATAGACTTCGCCTTCCACTGCCGAGAACCAAAACGTGTCACTAAACGTATAAGCCAATGCGCCTACAGCACCTGCGCCAAGAAGAGCTATCATTTTGGGCAGCGTCATCTCGTCAATAAGTTTCTTGCCAAGCGCAGTGATGGTCCAGAACAGGAACAAAATCGTAAACGCAGAAGCCAAGGCCGACAATGCGTTCACACACATTGCCACATGGCTCACGTCACTGGCAAACAAACTGGCAAAATGACCCATCAGCATAAAAAACGGAGCTCCGGGTGGATGCCCCACGTCAAGTTTCCATGCCGAACTGATAAACTCGCCGCAATCCCAGAAACTGGCTGTCGGCTCAATCGTCATCAGATACGTCGCAGCAGCAATGGCAAAGACCATCCAACCGCAAATCGTATTCCACAACTTGAAATTCTTCATTATCAATCGTTTATTACTATTTATACACAACTGCTTCGGTGCATCACACACTTTTGCGGTGCAAAGTTACTGCTTTTTTCTGACATATGCAAATTTTTTGCAAAAAAAAGTGCACAAAAAAATTTTTCTCCATTCCCATTTCCTATCCCAATACGAAATTTCCATATTATTCCACTTCATAGGTCATGAGACGATCTTCGAACGGCCTCGCTACGGGCTCCGTAAAACCTTCAGACTCTCTCACTTCCGATTTTCAAAATATTTCAGGTTGCAAAAAAAACATGACGGTTTGACGGTTTGGCGGTTTGAAACCGTCAAATAGCCAGTATGACAGTTTCTCCCGTACGCTGATATTCAGCACATTACAAGAGAAACCGTCAAACCGTCACGAAAGAATCTCTAACCGTCCACCTCAAACCATTTCCATGCAAGGTAGCCTTTCATAAAAAACATGACGCCATGACGCTTTCTAGCCTATAACGACGCAAATGACGCTACCCCAACAACTGATTTTCAGCCATTTAAAACACATAGCGCCATAGCGTCATCCAAAAAGTCAAGTCTAGTGATTACGCTTAATAATCAAAAAAACTGCGAAGCACATCACATGCCTCGCAGCTTTTGGTTGATGAGAAAAGATGTGCTACTCTACCCTCTTACCCGTGGAGTCGTAACGAGTGCCATCCGATAGGAGAATGTAGAGCTGCCCTTTATAGAAGAACTTGTAAACATTAGCATCCGTTCCTTCTTTATCCGCAGAGTCAATTGCAGAAGGAGTGATACCTTGAATATAATAGAAATCTCGCCATCCAGAAGCATTTCTATACATGTCTATCGAACCCTCTGGGACATAAAGAATACAACTGAATTTATTAACACCATCAAATGTAGTGCTATATATGGTAGGGGGAATGGCCGCGGAGCAGTGAATTGATGAAAGGTTTATGCAATCATAGAACGCGTTGTCACCTATTCTATTTATATCTTTTCCAATACTAAGAGAAGATAAAGTCGAAATTCCATAGAATGCACTGGTGCCAATGCATCTTACACTATCTTGGATGACCAAAGACGTCATTTCATTAGGAGCTTCTATACCACAATACATATTGGAATTGTATGAGCCATTCCCCGAGATAGTAAGAGTCTTAATAGCTGAATCATACTGCCAAAAAAGCAATAGACTATCACCGCACGGCCCCGATGTGTCTATTTCAAAATCGGCAATGTATATTGCTTCTTCCATGGGGTCAATGATGCGAGGATTGTCAGTGTTCCCATCAGACCATTGAGTGAAATGATACCCAAATAAAGGGATAGCTTCTATACTATTATTATCGCATATTGTTAATGGATAAGTTACATCTCCCCCTCCAGTGTCAGATGGCATCGCTTGGACTTTTGTTTGTTCATATTGGACTTTATCTGCCAACCCTAATGATTCCCAACGATCATCTCTTTGATATGCGACTAAAGATCCACAAGGAACAAAGATTTTCATAGATGATGGTGTATTCTCGAAAGGAGAGTAATACCAATCAACAAGCGGCGGAGTGGGTCTTTCAAAATAAACATAAGACAAACTTGCACAACCTGCAAAAGCAAAACCTTCTACACTTGTTACACTTAAGGGAATCGTAATAGAAGTCAGTCCTGTGCAGCCAGAAAAGGCATAACTTCCAATACTTGTTACACTATCAGGAATCGTAATAGAAGTCAGTCCCGTGCAGCCCGAAAAGGCAGAA
>ONXE01000061.1 GCA_900321775.1 uncultured Bacteroidales bacterium | reverse complement strand
CCTTCTTACCGCTTCCTACGTCTATATCTGCCTGTCCCACAACCCCATGCGCTCTTTCACCCAGCAGTGGATGGTGTTCTTCCTGCTTGTTTACAGCACATCCCATATCCTTCGCCACCGTGACCCCTGGACAGCCCTTACGGTACAAAATCCCGGACATGATGCTCCCTGCTTCTCCAATGGAAGGCTCGAAACGAGTCTTTCTGAAGAAAAGATTAAGACGTGCCGTCAGAAACTGGAGCAGTGGATGGAGTACGACAAACCCTACGTCAACCCCGATTTCTGCCTCGATGACGTGCAGGCTGTCTTGCCGCTTGACCGCGCGTTCATTATCCGATTCTTCCATACCGAGTACGGATGCACCTTCTATCGTTTCGTCAACGATTACCGCCGCCGCGAAGCCTTGCGTCTGCTCCACGAACACCCCGACCTGCCCGAAGCCGATGTCGCTCGGCTTGCCGGCCTTACTTTGGAAGAGTGGAACCATACTTCTTTCAAAACAGACTGATTTCCAACCTGTTTGCCTCATCCTTCCCGGGCAAACTTTCAGCGTCCGTCCTGCATTCTCCATGAGACAATCATGAGACAATCTTCGAACGGTCTTGGGACGATTGTCAAAATGACCCCCTTAAACCATTGATTATCAATCTCACCTACCCCGATTTTTGACAAAGCGTAGCAGATTGTCTTAACCTGCGAGGAAAGAATAGGGGCGCACTTCGCCATGATTTGCTGGCGAAAAGGCCCCTGTTCTCCATAGGTTAAGCCGCTTTTTTGCACTTTTTTACGATTTTTCTTGGTAATGTCAAAAAAAAGCAGTACCTTTGCACCCGCAAAGGTGCGCGCTGTTATGTGCGTTGCCTTTTGGAACGGATAAAACAAGCAAAGTATGTTGATAACAATACTGAAATCGAAGATCCATCGCGTGCGTGTCACCGAGGCCAATCTCGACTACGTGGGTAGCATCACGATCGACGAGAACCTGATGGACGCTGCCGGAATAGTGGCGGGAGAAAAAGTGCAAGTGGTGGACAACACCAACGGCGCTCGTCTCGAGACCTACACCATCCCCGGACAACGCGGCAGTGGTGAGATTTGCATGAATGGTGCGGCAGCTCACCTCATGCACCCGGGCGACACCATCATCATCATGGCCTACGCCCTCATGACACCCGAAGAGGCCAAGGGCTTCAAACCCCAAATCATCTTCCCCATAGACAACAAGCTATGAGCGAGTACTTCACTCTCGTACATACCGACCCGCAGAGTGCAGCCAGAGCAGGCGTCATTCACACCGACCACGGCGACATAGAGACCCCGATCTTCATGCCCGTCGGAACAGTCGGTACGGTCAAAGGTGTGCACAAGCGCGACCTGCTCGACGACATCCAAGCGCAGATCATCCTCGGCAATACCTACCACCTCTACCTGCGTCCCGGCACCGCCATCCTCCACAAAGCCGGCGGACTACATCGGTTTGAGGGATGGAACCGACCTATCCTTACCGACTCGGGTGGATATCAGGTCTTTTCTCTGGCAGGCATCCGCAAGATGAAAGAAGAAGGTGTCGAGTTCTCCAGCCATATCGATGGACGCAAACTCTTCTTCTCGCCCGAAGGCGTTATGGATATTCAGCGCGAGATAGGTGCCGACATCATCATGGCCTTCGACGAATGCACACCCGGCACTGCCGATTACCAGTACGCCAAGACTTCCATGGAGCGCACTCACCGCTGGCTGGACCGCTGCATCAAACGTTTCGATGAGACTGAGAATCTCTACGGCTATCGCCAGCACCTTTATCCCATCGTCCAGGGATGTGTCTATCCCGACCTTCGAACCGAAGCGGCCAAACGACTGCGTGACCTGGACCGCGACGGCTATTCCATCGGAGGCTTGGCTGTGGGCGAACCCGAGGAGAAAATGTACGAGATGATTGCCGTTGTCAACGACATCCTGCCTACCACCAAACCCCGTTACCTCATGGGCGTAGGAACCCCATGGAATATCCTCAACGCCATCGAACTTGGAGTGGACCAGTTCGACTGCGTCATGCCTACCCGCAATGGTCGTAACGGACAAATCTTCACCTGGCAGGGAGTGATGAACATGCGCAACAAGAAATGGGAGGACGATTTCACCGAACTGGACCCCACCGGAACCAGTTACGTGGACCACGAATATACCCGCGCTTACGTTCGACACCTCATCCACGCCGAGGAAATGCTGGGACTCGAGATCCTCTCCATCCACAACCTCGCCTTCTACCTCTCCCTCGTCCGTACGGCGCGCGCACATATAATACAAGGTGACTTCAAACAGTGGAAAGACAGCGTCACACCACAACTCATGCAACGCCTCTAAGAAATATTAATTATTCATTATTAATTGTTAATTATTAATTTTAATTGTCAGTTTGCTCAAGCGCATCGATTGGTACATAATAGGCAAGTTCCTTGGCACATTCTTCTTCTCGATTGTGCTTATCCTGTCTATTGCCATCGTATTCGACCTCACCGAGAAAATGGATGAGTTCTTCGAGAACAATGCTCCCCTCCGACGTATCATTCTCGACTACTACCTGCCGTTCATTCCCTACTACATGAACATGTTCTCCAGCCTATTTATCTTCATCGCTGTAATCTTCTTCACCAGCAAGATGGCAGGCAACTCCGAGATAATAGCTATGCTCGCGGCAGGCATCTCTTTCCGGCGAATCATGTTGCCCTATTTCCTCTCCGCTACGTTCCTCTTCCTCCTTTTCTGGGGACTCGGAGGCTATGTCATACCGCCGGCCACGGAGAAAATGCTCGACTTCCAGGATGAGTACATCCAGAAAATCAAGTCCGAGAACGTGCGCAACGTCCAGATGATGGTCGAACCCGGCACTGTCCTCTATATCGAGACCTTCCAGAAACGTACCAACACCGGCTACCGCTCCAGTTTCGAGCACTACGAAGGAAAGACTCTTCGTTCTCGCATTACTGCCGAACGTATCCGCTACGACGGAACCGAAGCCGAACCCTACAAATGGCATTTCGAACAGTACACCCGCCGCGACTTCAATGGCATGCGCGAGACTATCTCTCGCGGACAACGACTCGATACGCTCATCATGCTGCAGCCCAAGGAACTGTTTATTACCACCGAACAAGCCCAGCAGATGACCAACCCCGAACTCCGCAACTACATTCGCGTTCAGCAGGAGCGCGGCGCCGGCAATACCCAGGCCTTCGAAACCGAGTACCACAAGCGATGGGCCTCGCCGCTCGGAGCCTTCATCATGACCCTGCTCGCCGTAACCATGTCCTCCCGCAAAGTCAGAGGCGGTATGGGTAAAAACCTCGGAATCGGACTCACCCTCTCCGCCCTCTATATCCTCTTCTCTACGGTCAGCACCACCTTCTCCGTAAGTGGCGTCATGACCCCCTTCATGGCAGTGTGGCTCCCCAACTTCCTCTTCCTCGCCATAGGCATTTATTTGTACCAAAAAACCCCGAAATGATATGAAAAAACTCCTTCTACTCTTATTGGCAATTTTCAACTTTCAACTCTCAACTTGCTTCGCCTGTACCAACTTCCTCGTAGGTAAGGCCGCGTCGGATAACGGCCAGACGATGATTACCTATGCCGCCGACTCATACGGCCTCTACGGTTTCCTGCGCTTCCAGCCGGCCGCTAACCACGCCAAAGGCGAGATGCGCAAGGTCATCGATTGGGATACCGACAAATTCCTCTGCGAGATTCCCGAAGTGGAGCATACCTACTCGGTCATTGGCAACATGAACGAGCACCAGGTCACCATCGGCGAGACCACCTTCGGCGGACGACTCGAACTGATGGATACAATCTCCGGAACCATCGATTACGGCTCCATGATGTACATTGCTCTCGAGCGTAGCCGCACCGCGCGCGAAGCACTCCAGTGCATGACTGACTTGGTGGACAAGTACGGCTACGCCAGCGAAGGCGAGTCTTTCTCTATCGCGGACCCCAACGAGGTTTGGCTCCTTGAACTCATTGGCAAAGGACCGGGCAACAAAGGTGCCGTATGGGTCGCAACCCGTATCCCCGACGACGCTATCTGCGCCCATGCCAACCAGGCACGTATCACCCGTCTGCCCTTGGACTCCAAAGGCAAATGGAAACGCGGGAAAGGCAATATCGCAAAAGTCATCGACGCAAATGGCATGGAGTGGATGTGGACCAAAGACATCATCGACGTAGCCCGCAAAAACGGCTGCTTCAGCGGGAAGGACGAGGATTTCTCTTTCTCCGATGCATACAACCCCCTTGACCTCGTTGGTGCCTACGGCTGCGATGGCCGCGTCTGGAGTTTCTTCCGCCATTTCACGGACGATATGGATCGCTATCTGCCCTATATCATGAACCGGGGCGGTGAGCATATGCCTATCTACATCCGCCCTGACCACAAGGTCTCCGCAGCTGAACTCAGAGCCTGCATGCGCGACCAGTTCGAAGGCACGCCCCTCAGCATCCGCGATATGAAAAGTGCCGGTATCTGGCACAGCAAACTCCGTTACGGCGGACTCACTTTCCATCTCGACAGCATCGAATACTGCTACCCGCGACCCGTTGCCACACAGCAAACAGGATGGAGTTATGTCTCCGAGATGTACAGAGAGAAACCCTACGGTATCTTCTGGTTCGGAGTGGACGACGCCGCCACCAACGTCTATGTGCCTTTCTTCAGTTGCGCGAAAGATGTGCCCGAAGCATTCCGCAAGGGAAACGGCGACCTCCTCACTTACTCCCCGACCAGTGCCTTCTGGGCTTTCAACACCGTCGCCAACTACGCCTATACCAAATACGAGCGCATGCTCCCGGATATCCAGTTCCGCCAACAGCAGTGGGAGGAACGTTTCGCCGAAGACGTGAAACAACTGGAAGCCAAGGCCTTCGAGATGTCGGAGGCCGACCGCGCAGCCTACCTCACCAAGTACAGCAACCTCCAAGCTGAGGCTGTTGTCGCCGACTGGAAAGACCTCTTCTCCTTCCTCATGGTCAAGTTCCTCGACGGCGTGGAGAAACGTCAGGACGAGAACGGAGCCTTCCTCCGTACACCCGAAGGCATGAGTGACCGGCCCAACCGACTCAAACCCTCCGAGGAATACCTCCGTTCCATCGCCGACGAAGTTGCACACTAAGTAGAAATATTTATTAGACTATTATTAGACTATTATTAGAGTATTATTACACTATTATTAGACTATAATCGAACAACCTCCGTAAAACCATAAATTACAATACAATGAAAGTTTTTGACATATTCGCCGAAATCAACAAGGTGCCTCGTCCCAGCAAGCACGAGGAAAAAATGTGCGAGTGGCTCATCGCCTTCGCCGAGAAACATAACCTCGAGCACGAGTTCCTGCCTGTAGAACCCGGTGCCAAAACGGGTAACATCATCATCCGCAAACCCGCTACACCGGGTTACGAGAACCATCCCGGCGTTGTCCTTCAGGGCCATATAGACATGGTCTGCGAGAAAAACAACGACACCGTGCACGATTTCATGACTGACCCCATCCAAACCTACATCGAGGACGGATGGATGCACGCCAAAGGCACGACCCTCGGCGCAGATGACGGCATTGGCGTAGCCATGGCACTCGCTGTCCTCACCAGCCCGGAAGCCAAGCATCCCGCTCTCGAATGTCTCTTCACCGTGGATGAGGAAACGGGCCTTACAGGTGCCAACTGCATGCCCGCAGGACACCTCAAAGGAACACGCCTCATCAACCTTGACAACGAAGACGACGGACAGATTTGCATGGGTTGCGCCGGCGGAGTAGGGACTCTTGCCAAGTTCCGCTATACGCCTGAACCTGCCCCCAAAGACTATTTTGCGGCGGAAATCAAGGTTGGTGGACTCATGGGAGGACACTCCGGTGAGGATATTCATAAGGGACGCGGCAACGCCAACAAGATCCTCGTTCGTCTGCTCTACACCCTCATGAACCATACTGACCTCCGCCTCGCAGCTATCGATGGCGGCAATCTCCGCAACGCCATAGCGCGCGAAGCCTCCGCTACCGTCCTCGTGCCTATGAGCTTCAAGGAGAACCTCCGCGTCCTCTTTAACCTCCACGTCGCTGCTATCGAGAACGAGATCCGAGACGTCGAGAAAGACTTCTGCATGACCTTGAACTCCTTGACCTCCTTAGAGTCTTTAACAACCTTAGGCTCCATCACTCCGTCTCTCATCCGCGCCCTCTATGCCTGCCCGCACGGCGTATTTGCCATGTCCCGCGACATCCCCGGACTCGTGCAAACCAGCACCAACCTCGCTTCGGTCAAGATGCGCGAAGATGCTCAGGGCAAATATATTGAGGTCAACACCTCCCAACGCTCTTCCTTCGAGTCCGAGAAACATAGTCTCAAGGAGATGGTGGGTTGCGTCTTTGCCCTCGGCGGAGCCGAAGTGGAGAACACCGAAGGCTATCCCGGATGGCAACCTAACCCCTCCTCCGAACTGCTCAAGACCACCGTCGAGGCCTGGAAACAGAACGAAGGCAAGGACCCCTTGGTAGTGGCTATCCACGCAGGACTCGAGTGCGGACTCTTCCTCGAGAAGTACCCGGGTCTCGATATGGTCAGCTTCGGTCCGTGGATGACAGGTGTCCACTCTCCCGCCGAGAAACTCAACATCGAGTCCACACACCGCACCTATCGTTGGCTCCTCAAAACCCTCGAGATGCTCTGATAAGTACATTCATGCCGGCTCTGAAATACGGGCTGGCATGGATTTTGTAGGACAAAACACATATGAGAACACGTATGAAAAACATCCTACTCATTCTGCTGATGGCTATGTCATCTGTGCTCGTCATGGCGCAAAATGACGAGTTCCGCCCTTCCCGTACGCCGGAGGAGGAAGCGCTCAAACAAACCGAGATGCTCAGCCGCGAGTTGGCTCTCAGTGAGCAGCAACGCGATACCGTGTACCGAATCCACCTCAAGTATGCTCGGCTCCGCCAGGTGTCCAACACCCGCGCCGAAGGACTCGCCCGGCTCAATGCCATGACCAAGGAACTGCTGGCTGTCATGACTCCCGAGCAACAAGAGGCTTTTCTCAACAAGCAAATTGAGCCTCATCCGCGACGCATGCAGCCCCGCCTGGTCAAAATAGGCCAGTAGCCCTCCATTTTAACCATTAACCGTTAACCGTTAACCATTAACCATTAACCATTAATGAATCGTTTCCCTCTTATACTGATTCTTTGCTCCCTGCTCTTCGCTCCGAGCCTCTTCGCCGCACACCCTGTCGGCACTCTTCATCGCGACACAATCCTCGGCGTCCCCTGTCGGGTCTATCTCCCCAGCAGCTACGAAGAGCACGTCAAAAACAATCTGGCCGTCTTCCCCTGTCTCTACCTCCAGCACGGCATGTTCGGCTGCGAGGACGACTGGGCTAACCACGACCTCATCCCCATCATGGACTCGCTCCTCAAAGAGGAAGTGATAGTCGAGATGGTAATCATCATGCCCGACAATTTCCTCGGATCCATCCCGCCTGCTGAGCGCAAACGCCTCATGGACGCCCCCAACCTTACGCCGGACGGAGAACCTTTCGTCGTAAAGAACGGACAGTGTCATTGGCGCAAACTGACCCGCGAGCAGGAGCGTGCTTACGAACAGTCCGGCTATTGGGAGGAGCATTTTGCGGATTTCATCGATGCAGTCGAGCAGAAATACTATCTCAGCCCGCGCAGCAAGAACCGCGCTGTGGCAGGTCTCTCCATGGGTGGTTTCCATTCCTTCCACCTGAATCACTACCTCGCCGGAGTATTCGACTATGTCGGACTCTTCTCGCCGGTTATCCTGCCCCTCAATAGCTACGCTAACCTCCACGACGAGTCTGTTAACGGCTTCGCCGAACAACTCCCTTACCGCTCGCCCGCTTACGCCAACTGGATGGACGAGATGCGCGGACAAGCCTCTCTCCCGCCTGCTTTCTGGCTCGGAATGGGACGCGAGGATTTTCTCTACGGACAACTCTGCGACTTCCGCCGTTGGATGGATGCTAACGGCTACGAATACACCTATTTCGAATCGACAGGCGGACACACTTGGGCCAACTGGAAGGAGTACCTCCAGCGCTTCCTCAAAGTCTGTTTCCTCCGCGAATATTAACGCATGAAACGAACCCTCTCGCCCTATCTCACCCGCGTAGTGTTGATTATCATTGCTTTTGTAATGGTACTCTTCTCTGCGCTTTTCAGCACCTACCTCGCCGCGCGGCTGCGTAGCGAGGAACAGAAGCGTATGGAGATATGGGCCGAGGCTACGCGTCGACTCATCACTGCACAGCCCAACGAGGAACTGGATTTCTACCTCAATATCATCGAGAACAATACCACCATCCCCGTCTATATGACCAATGCAGACGGCGAGTGTATCCTTAGCCGCAATGTGCCCGAAGGAGCGGACATTCAGCGCAAAGCCGACAAGCTCCGCGAGTCGCAGGAACCTATCGAGGTCCGCGTCGGACGAGGCGTGGTGCAGTACATCTACTACGAGGAAAGTTCCCTGCTCACTCTCCTTACCTGGTTCCCCTACATCAACCTGGCTGTAGTTCTGCTCTTTATGGCCGTCGCACTCCTCTTCGTCTTCACCATGCAAGAGGCTGAACAGGACCGTGTCTGGGCTGGACTGAGCAAGGAAACGGCGCACCAACTCGGCACACCTATCTCCTCACTCAACGCATGGCAGGAGATACTTCGTTCCACGTATCCTGACGACAAACTGATTCCCGAGATGGATGCCGACTTGCGCCGACTCACCATCATCGCGGACCGTTTCTCCAAGGTCGGCAGTATGCCCGAACTGACACCCACAGACCTCTCCGCTGTCCTCAATGATACTGTTGACTACATGCGCAAACGTACCTCCGGACGCGTGGAGATTGACCTCGACACATCCCGGCTCTCTCCTCCTAAGGGAGAGTCGGAGAAGGTCCTCGCCCTCGCCAATCCTGCTTTGTTGAGCTGGGTCATTGAGAACCTTCTCCGCAATGCTGTGGACGCAATGGACGGCTCCGGACGTATCACCATCACTCTCAGCGGCTCCTCCAACCGTCAGTGTATTGACGTCAGCGACAACGGCAAAGGTATCCCCCGTCGCGACTGGCACCGCGTCTTCATGCCCGGCTACACCACCAAGGAGCGCGGCTGGGGAATGGGACTCAGTCTCTCACGACGCATCATCAACACCTATCACCACGGCCGCATAACTGTCCTCCGTTCCTCCACCTCCGCCCCCACAGGCACCACCTTCCGCATCGAACTCAATGGTGCCCGCTGAGATATTAATTTTCCATTTTCCATTTTCCATTTTCCATTTGTAAAGTGCACAAAAGCGGATTTGTAAACATAGTAGGAAACCCCAATGTGGGTAAGTCAACACTGATGAACGCTCTCGTCGGTGAGCGCCTTAGTATCATCACATCCAAAGCCCAGACTACGCGTCATCGTATCATGGGTATAGTCAATGGCACCACTAACGGAACAGACTGGCAGATAGTCTATTCCGACACCCCCGGCGTGCTCAAACCCAACTACAAACTGCAGGAGCAGATGCGCGAGTTCAGCGACTCGGCCCTTGTCGATGCCGACGTCCTCCTCTACGTCACAGATGTGCAGGACTCCCCCGACAAGAACGCCGACTTCATCGAAAAAGTGCAGCATGCCCGCTCACGCGTCTTCTTGATAATCAACAAGATTGACCTTACTACGCAGGCTACCCTCGAGGACCTCGTCACCTTCTGGCACAAGACACTCCCGCAGGCCGAGATCTTCCAAATATCTGCGCAGGAACGCTTCGGCATCGACTCCCTCATGCAACGCATTGTCGAGGTTCTGCCCGAGTGCCCGCCTTTCTTCGACAAAGACCAACTGACCGACAAGCCCGAGCGTTTCTTCGTCAACGAGAAGAAGCCTCCATCATCCGCATCAGCGCGGTCATCTACGTCGAACGCGAATCCCAAAAAGGCATCATCATCGGACGCGCCGGAGCCGCCCTCAAGAAAGTAGGCAGCGACGCTCGACGAGACCTTGAAACCTTCTTCGGCAAGAAAATCTTCCTCGAACTCTTCGTCAAAGTGGACAAAGATTGGCGCCAAAAATCCTCCCGCCTCAAGCACTACGGCTACGACCTGAACTGACTCTCGCCTGCTGCGCAGATAGGGAACTGATAGGGAGCTGATAAGGTGCTGATGAGAGGAGACTTCTTCTCAGGCTGTATGCAAGATAGTAGCAAGCCCGTTCGAAAAAGAGCCGCTATTTTGTCAAAAATAGCACTTTTTTACGATTTTTCTTGGTCAATTCAAAAAAAAGCAGTAACTTTGCAGTCCGAAATTGTTATAATGCAGAAAAAGGCGCTCATACTAACCCTCCTGATCCTGATGCTCACCGCTTGCGGAGA
>ONXE01000120.1 GCA_900321775.1 uncultured Bacteroidales bacterium | reverse complement strand
GATATAGTACTCGCTTCATAATAGTCTGATTTTAAAGATTCTCCAATAGTTTTTTCAGTTCTTCCTGCTCCAACTTCGCTTTCGCTTTGTATTCTTCTATCATCGCTTTGTATTCGGGCAACTCGCGTATATTGTCGATGTCTTCATCCCATGCAAAATGATGGAAGTTCCTGAACCCGCATTCCAGCGATTTCCTCAGCGCTACAAGGGCTTCTTCAGGCATGTTCAACCTTGAGTACATACACGCCGCATTGTATTTGCGCACCATCTTAGGCGCTTTGGCCTTGGCACGAACAGTATCGCCCATCACCAGCAACATATCCATCGTCGTATCTTTCTTCATCTCAATCAACCCGTACTCTATCATCTTTTGTGCTGAAGCTTCATCGCCCATTTGCCTGTACAACGAAGCAAGCGTCGCCCAGGTCTCACGATCTTTCTCTGAAACCAGCGAACGCGTATATGCTTCTATGGCTAAGGGGTAGTTGTGCATGCTTTCGTACACGCGCCCGCGAATTGAATAAGGTATCCGAAAACTCTTCTGTTCCGGGTCCAAACGTAACGCCTCTTCTATAGCATCCAATGCCTCTTCGTAACGACCCAGGTCGTGGTACAAATCACCCAAATCACCCCACGCCAACGCACAGGTTGAATCTTTTTCCAATGCCTGACGGAATAGCCTCTCGCCCATTTCTGGGTCGCCCAGAAAATGCACCACATATTCTCCTGCCTCACAATAAGCTGATGCGTCATCGCCCACCTTGGCACCGCGAAGCAATTGATACACACTCTGAATATAGTTGTTATGACGGGCATAGATGTCGCTCTCGGCAAATGGCCATATCTTCTGTGACGGCTCGCGCTCAAATGCCGCTTCTATCGAATCGAGCACTACCTCCATATGACTACTGTCAGCAATCTGAATCAGTATCCGCGCACCTCTTCCGGTAGAAAAACGGGCAGCGGTCATCGCTTCCACGATAGCCTCATCATAACGTTTCTGCGCCTTCAGAGCCTTGGCTTTTTCGCCATGAAACAGACCTGTTTGAGGCTTACCCAAGTCCTTCAGTTTCAGTGCTTTGTCCGCACAAGCAATAGCCTCGTCGTAACGCTTCAGACCATTCAAAGCGGTCACCATTATCACATAACTCAAAGGCTCTTTGTTCAAACCCCTTATTTTGTTGACCATCCTGTCGCCCAACTCGTACAATTGCTGATAATCATCCATATCGTCGTACGCTTCCGCCAAGTAGCCGTAAAAACGACTCTTGTTCGGCTCGTACGACGAGGCCCTCTCCCAAAACTCCAGCGAACGCACAGTGTCACCTGCCTCATAATACACTTGTGCCTGAAGAGCATCCATCGAACCTTTCAGGTACTTCTCATCCCTTGGCAACAATGGCATAGCCTTCTTGGCAAACATAAACATCGCCCCGTTATAGCCGGGCATCAGGTCACACAACGCCGCCAGATAGGCGTATGCATAACCGTTCGTCGGGTTCTCCTGAACCTCCTGACCTAAAAAATACGACGCTGTCTCGTAGTCCTTCGACTGAATCGCCTCCAGCGCACGACGGATGAAATAACTCTCCTTCGTGCTGACCGCAAACAAATTACTCGTCATTATCCCTACCAGTAACAGCAAAAAAACAACCCATCTTCTTTTCATAGACTTCTTGCTTACGTTATTAGGATATTATTATGTTATTATTATGCTATTATTATGTTATTATTATGTTATTATTAGGATATTATTAGGATATTGGCGTACTACCTCCTTACTTCCAACACCTTCTCACGCTCATTGATCACCACTTTTCCAAGACGCCGCAAGTCCTCCAAACACAACACCACCGGACTCTCCTGCGAACGTCTGTGATGCAGCCTTATTCCGCTCAATATCAACCCATTACCAAAGTCCAGTTCGCGCACAATCAGCACTTTGTTATCCACAATCTCACTCTTCGATACATACTCGTTCTTCAAGATAAAACTCGTCTCCACGCCCGAAATGGTGCTCTCGGTAGCCGCTGTATCCACTTCCGCCTTGATTCTCAAGCCGTTCAACTTACACTGAACTTCCATCTTTCCGTTCGTACGAGTAAACGCAATGCGCGCCACAACGCTGTCCTCCGAAACAATCTCCTTCTGTTTCAAACTGTCTATCAGCGCTATCAACAACGTATCACCGCGACGAACAGCCTCCTTATAGCACTGCAACGCAGCAGCCGTATCTCCTTCATGCATGCGGATTTGCCCCAGACCCTTCACTGCATTCGTTCCCGACTTGTCCGACTTCGAACTCCGGTCCAAACGCGTCGCTACTGCGCCTCCGCTCACGCTGTCCACATAATAAATCAACGACTCTTCTTCCGGCAGAAGCCCTGCATTGACGGCCGATGCACAATGAATCGCCGCTTGCGAAGTCTTGTTCCTGTTTAACGCTATCCTCGCCCGATGAATATACAAACATCCGGCCTCGCCCAACTTCTGCCCATAATCCAACGCCTCCTCTGCTTTGCTCGTATCACCCGCTTGCAATAGCACGCCCACATACTCACACCTGACCTCTACGTTCCCGGGGGCTTTCATCAACTTTTTTTCTAATCCCGCTGTTTGCTTCTCCGTCGCTTGCGCAACCCCGCACAACACCATTGCGCTCACCAACAGCAAGCACACACGCATTCCTATTTTCTTAACTTTTCTCATTTCGACTGCAAAGTTACAATAATTTTTCCATATACGCAAGGAAAATTGCACTTTTTCTGCAAAATCCTTGCATATTCAAAAAAAATGTCGTAACTTTGCAGGCGATTTGGTTCGGAAGAACGAGTCAGAAACCCGGTAAAAAGAAGTAAGCATGCGTAAACTGATAGTATATATTTTGGCCCTTGTGAGCGCCACAACCTTGCACGCGGCCATTTGGAAGACACATTTTGCCTACACAAACGTGGAGCAGATAGCCGTTTCCCCGAACGAGGTGTTCGGTCTGTCCGACGGATCACTCTACTCGGTGAACAAACAGACAGAGAAACTCAGTCTGTGGGGACTGTCGTCAGGACTCCACTCCACCGGTATCTGCTGCATCGGCTTTGACAGCAGGACGGAAACGCTGATCATCATGTATAACAACGGCAAGATGGACCTGATGAGGGGACAAAACATCACGTACGTAGGTGATTTGTATCTGGAGGACATGACTGCGTCCAAACGGGCCAACACCATCACGTTTCACAACGGGCTGGTATATTTAGGCATGCCGTTTGGCATCATGACGTTCGATCTGGACAAGCGCGAGTTTCCCGACACATGGTACATCGGAGCGGAAGCATCGGAGCAGAACATTCAAAGTATTTTCTTCGAGTCGAACACCATCTACGCCGCCACTGACTCGCTTCTGTTCAGCGCGGAGTTGGACAGCAACCTCGTGGATTTCCGCGTATGGGACGAGCAACCCCTGCCCACTTCGGGTCACCTGTATAACCTCCTCACTGCGGCTAAGGCTCAGGCAAAGTCGGTTACGGAAGGAGCCTACACCTGGCAGGCAGCCGGTGCGCAGGGCATCAGCAAAACAGGACTGGGACACACGCAGATGTACAAACCCGACGGACCGTTGGACAACAACCCCTACCGCATGTACTATCAGGGAGGCAAACTGTACGTTCTGCCGGGCGCAAGATGGGCCGTACAGTCATGGAACCCCGGACAAGTGTCTTTTTTCGACCAGGGCAGATGGTTCCACATCACCAACGACTACATCCAGTCCCGGATAGGTGCACGCGCATTCGATTTTATGAACATAGCCGTCAAACCTGACGACCCGAACATGTTCTACGTAACCAGTTACGGCACAGGGCTTTATCTGTTCCGCAACACCGTCATACAAGACCACTGGATGCCCGAGAACTCCGGCCTGCAACCCGCAGCACCCACCGTGCCCGAGTGGTACACGCGAACCGACGGTGCAGTGTTCGACAGTCTGGGTAACCTATGGATGATGAACTGCAGCGGAGCCGTGGACGAACTGCTGTGTATTCGCCGCCCCGACGGCAGCTGGTTCAACCTGAACGCCACCATCGACGGAGCACGGGTTTTCTTCGACACGCCCGGCGAGATCATCATCAGCCACAAAGCCGACCGCTACAAATGGCTCCCGTCCTGTCGCAACGAAACGGCCATAGTCCTTCTGGATGACGGAGGAACACCATTCAACACGCAGGACGACCATTCCTATATTCACAAGACCTGGGTGGACCAGAACGGATTACAAGTGGAGCCGGAGTTCATCTATTGCGCCAATCAGGACCGCAACGGAGGACTGTGGGTAGGAACGGACAACGGACCGTTCTACATCGCCTCGGTCGATGAGTTCATGCGCGGCAACACCTGCCAGCGCGTGCGTTTCCTCCAAGATGACGGACAATACCTGATGGATGACGAGCGCATCAATTGCATCGTAGTGGACGAGCAGGACCGCACGTGGATAGGCACACAGACACAAGGCATCTATGTCATCTCACCCGACCGATCGCACGTGGAGATGCACCTCCTGCCAGACGAAAACAACCCCATGCCCAGCGCATGTATCCTGTCTATCGCCATCAACGAGCGAACCCACACCTATTACATCGGTACAGGAGAAGGAATAGTATCCTATCAGGACAAGAAATCCGACCTCAACGACTCGCCTTACGTGTCCTACGATACGTACGACGACGAGGAGCATAGTGGCATGATGGGCAGCTGGACGCTCCATTTCGCCTACCGCGACGTCACCTCTATTGCCGTTTCGCCCGAGAAAGCTTACGGTCTGTCGGAAGGCGCTCTCTTCTCAGTCAGCCGCGCAGACGAGGAGGTGCGTTACTGCAACCGCCTGAGCGGACTGTCCGACGCCAACATCGCCAGCATAGCCTACGACAACGTCACGCAGCAACTGCTTATCCTCTACTCCAACGGCAATTTCGACTTGCTCAACGACGAAGGCGATATATGGAACATAGCCGACCTGCGCAACAAGCAACTCTCGGGAATGTCCAAACAGGCCAATGCCGTTACCATGTACGGAGGCTATGCCTACCTGGCTATGCCCTTCGGAATTATGCAGATCAACCTGCGCAAGCACGAGATAGCCGACACCTGGTACATCGGACAGGACGCAGCCAATGTAGAAGTGACAGCCATTGGCTTCTCCGGGGATTCTATCTATGCGCTCTCCGCCAACAAGATTTACGCGGCAGCGCAGGACGACAACCTTGTCGATTATCACGCTTGGAACGCCCGACCACTCAACTTGGCGGAGCAAAGCGCTTTCGCCCATTTGCCCGTTCTGCCTTATGTGGGCGACACCATAGTCAGCCGCGGCGACACGTTTATCGCAGCCGCTTCGGAGGGCATCCTGCGTATTGCACAAGACGGTACGCGCCACTCGTACGTGCCAAACGGACCGGCCACAAACATGCCATACAGCCTCAGCGTACTTGGCAACCGACTCATAGCCGTGCCCGGAGGACGGTGGGCGATAGAGTTCCAACGACACGGCAACGTCATGATTTACGACAATGGGCAATGGTTTAACAGCACGTACGAGGACCTGAAATCAGTCATGGACTGGATGCCTGTTCTCGACTTTGTCGGCACAGCCATCGACCCGCTCGACCCGCAACATTTCATTGTAGCGTCCTACGGAACAGGCATCTACGAGTACCGCAACGACAAGATGGTGCAACACCACAGTTTCTACAACTCGGACCTGCGCCCCGCCGCAGCCGACGCTTCTCCTTACTACTACACGCGCGTTGACGGCCCTGCCTTCGACAACGATGGTAACGTCTGGATGATGAATGCCGGCAGCAACGCCAACAACATCTGCATTCTGGCGCCCGACGGCTCATGGCGCAGCTGCAACCTCTACCACTATGGTCAACGCCTCGTCTTTGAGACCCCGGGACAAATCCTCATCGACCGCCTGCACCCCACCCGACATTGGCTGCCTTCGCTGCGAGCCAGCGCTGTTGCCGGAGCCAAAGTGGGACTCGGTTTGCTGGACGACAACGGCACACCCCGGCACGATTTGGGTCGGAACGAACGAGGGCGTCTTCTCCATCGCCCCCAATGCCGATTTCCTCGTTTCCAACGCATGTTTACGCTACAAAATCAACCGTAATGACGGCTCCGGTTTGGCCGATTTTCTGCTCATCAGTGAGTCTATCCGCGCCATTGCTCACGATGGCGGCAACAGACACTGGTTCGGTACTGCCGGCAACGGCGTCTTCCTGATTCAGTATCGCGATGTGGACGATGTAGCCACCATCTACCATTTCACTACGGCCAACTCGCCCCTGCCCTCCGACAACATCCTCTCTATCGCCATTCTGCCCGAAACGGGCGAGGTGTTCTTCGGAACCGAGAGCGGATTGGCTTCTTTCCGCGCTGACGCAGGGCCCGCTGCAGACAATTTCTCAACCGCCTATGTCTTCCCCAACCCCGTAAGGCCTAATTTCGAAGGAAACATCACCTTCGCCGGATTGATGGAGAACACCTACGTCAAGGTGGTGGACGCTGCAGGCAACCTCGTCTTCTCTACGCGCTCCAACGGCAGCATAGCCGTCTGGAACGGACGTGATGCCTCCGGCAGAAAAGTTGTCCCGGGTGTTTACCGCGCCTTCTGCAACACTCCCGACGGCGAGCATACAGTCCTCTCTGTACTCATCATGCAATAAGCCTGCGCGACCAACATCTCGCTATTACTCACGTAGCGTACAACCTTTCGCTATTACTCACGGGTTTCCAATTTCTCGCTGTGAAGCACGTAGCGACCCGCTTCTAAAAACAGTTTCCCCTGCCGGTTGATACGACCGACAGGGGATTTGTTTTAACAAAGCCTAACCTGCGCCTCAACGCAATGCGGCTCATCACGTACCGTCACCGGCGTTTTAACGCCCACTCGGAAGGTTCACAACGCCCCTCCACCTGCTCTTCTACGTCGTCTGGCAGCAGGTAGAAGAAATCGATGCCGGTACGCGTCTCTATCTCGTTTACCGGCAACATATACGTCATCAGTGGCTTGCTGCCGGCCTCGTTGGGCATGACAAAACCAATGGAAGTCCAACCTTCGCCATCAGAACGTAGGAACACCTTAAAAAAGGCCGATGGAATCGCAATTTTTCGTACTGTTCCTATTGTCGAAAAACCCTCCTCCACGATAGGCCCGCAAGCTATATATATGCTGCCGTACTTTCGCGCCCACTCGCGACCCATGTCCTCCAGCGACTTCCAATCACCGGCGTTCAGATTATGCAACTGCGGACACATGTTCGTCATATAGAAACTCTCCCGCATCGCCTGCTCCGACCATTTCATATCCGCCGCCGGCGCCATATGCCCACGGTCGTAGCCGGAGTTTTTGTAGTCGCCCGTCACAACAGGATCGCCCTCCACCAGCGGATCCGGCAGAAAATGGTTGGAGCGCTTCTCCTCTCCGCCGGACTCGAAGTCGGTCAACTCGTATGCAACCCAATT
>ONXE01000185.1 GCA_900321775.1 uncultured Bacteroidales bacterium | reverse complement strand
CAATGTCGCTCGACAACATGGCCGCGTTGCTGCCTGTCACCACCACATCCACACCATCCTGTTTAACCCAATAGCGCAGCGCTTTCTCAAACGCTTCAACCTCCTGCACCTCGTCAATAAGCACATAGTTGCGGCGTCCTTCCACGACAGCCCCCTTTATTCTTTCTGACAAATCACGGAAAGAGGTCAGGTCAGCATTATCCGGATCCTCCATATCTATGTAAATGACATTGCCATCGGCTGACAGTTCTGCAGCCAAAAGTTCCAGGATGCAACTCTTACCTGCACGCCGGTGTCCTGTCAATACCACAGCCTCTCCTTTACCGAGATAACTGTGAATCCGCTGAAGGTATTCTTCACGTTTAATTCTCTCCATAACTAGAATTTTTTGCAAAAATACAAAAACTTCTCAATATGAAGCGAATTTTTCATGGCTTTTAACACTGCTTGACAACAAAACTATTCATTTTTCATTGTTTGAGCCTCGACAATGACGGAAACCGGCTGCGAAAGTAGTGGTATCTCTCAAACACGAATGCGTACTAATGGCCGTAAATAGTTTAGAGTGTAGAGTGTAGAGTTTAGAGGCAGTGCGAGCTGCGCTCGATAGTGTAATGTTGAGAGAACAAAAACAGAAAAAACACTGCTGATGTGGTCTGCGGTCTCTGACCGCTTCGTTATTTTCTTGTCCTGCTTTTGCTTGAAAGCGAGCTTTCGCAACGCAGACAAGTAAATCACAGTTCTTTCAGAACTCAGACCGCATCGCAGAGAAAACAACGGGCTTTGCCCTAAAAAACAGGCTGCGCAGAAAGTCACGTATCTTTTAACACGAATGTCCATGAATGAGTCCATGAATGCGAGACATGAATTTAATATTTCTCGCATCCGATGTAATGAATAAGATAAGGTGTAGCAGGTTTATTAAACCACAAAACGGGAACCTTTTTGAGGTTCCCGTTTTGATGTCTGGCGGTGCGTACGAGGCTCGAACTCGTGACCCCATGCGTGACAGGCATGTATTCTAACCAGACTGAACTAACGCACCGTGAGAGCGGCAAACGAGACTCGAACTCGCGACCCCGACCTTGGCAAGGTCGTGCTCTACCAACTGAGCTATTGCCGCATTATTAAAAGCTGCGATACCGGGCTTGCTTCGGCATAATCAAGTAAGCTTGTTCTGCGCTTGGCACGCACCGGCATTGCTGCAGTGGGCGGAGATGGATTCGAACCACCGAAGGTAAAAACCAGCAGATTTACAGTCTGCCCCATTTGGCCACTCTGGTATCCGCCCAGATGCATGATGTCAAAGAATGTGTGACTCCGGCGGGATTCAAACCCACAACCTTCTGATCCGTAGTCAGATGCTCTATTCAGTTGAGCTACGGAGCCAACATGTGTGCTTTCTTGTGGGCGCTGACGGATTCGAACCGCCGACCCTCTGCTTGTAAGGCAGACGCTCTGAACCAGCTGAGCTAAGCGCCCTTCCGAGGGTCACCGCGTCTGCAAGCGCTCTTGCAAGGTTTCTTTCTCGAAAGCGGGTGCAAAGGTAGCGTGTTTTTTTGAAATGACCAAACGTTTCTGCTACTTTTTTTGCAAAAATCGCAAATTTCACCTACCTTTGCCGCGCTTTTCGCAAGAAAGGCAAGCGATCTACACCTTATTATTCATATTTAAGCTACAAAATCAAAAGTAATGAAAAGAAGTTTTCTTCTTCTGGCAGCGGCTTTCACAATGGCCAATGCCTTCGCTCAACTCAACGTCCAGTTGCATTACGACCTGGGTCACGACATCTACGGCAAGGATCTCTCCAACCGAGCACGAGTGACAGCGACCGTTGAGAATTTCACCCCTGACAAGTGGGGTAGTACCTTTTTCTTCATCGATGCCGACTTCGGCGGTAATGTCGTAAAAAGCGGCTATGGCGAGATAGCGCGTGAACTCCAGTTCTGGAAAGCGCCCGTTGCCATCCACCTCGAATACAACGGCGGCCTCCAACGAACCGCCTATGGCTACGACGACGCTTATCTCCTCGGACCTGCGTGGAACTGGCACAGCAAGGACTTCAGCAAGGTGTTCTCCCTGCAGCTGATGTATAAGTTCCTGGCACACAGGGCCAACCACGGCGACTGCAACCACAGCGCACAGCTGACTGCGGTCTGGGGCCTCGACTTCAAAGAAGGCCTGCTCCGGTTCTCAGGCTATTGCGACGTCTGGTTCGATAATGGCGTTAAAGGCAAGACCGTGCTGATGGCCGAGCCGCAGTTCTGGGTGAACCTGTGGCACCTGCGACGCATCAACGACAATGCCAAATGGAGCATCGGCACAGAGGTGGAGATTTCCCAGAACCTCGTATGGCCCTATGAAGGTGTCAACGACCGTTTCTTCGTCATCCCCACCGTCGCCATGAAATGGACGTTCTAAATCCAACCGCCAACACCCAACCGCCCCCCCCCAACCGCCCCCCCAACCGCCAACACCCAACCGCCAATCCCTCCCTATGCAGCAAGAGATTTTCCAACAGTGCCTTCGCGATCAGGCGAAGACCATCGAACAGATTAAGCAGGCAGCGCATCAGCTCCATGAGAGTGTCAACCAGCGCTATGCCGTATTCCTTCCCTATGGCTACCATCTCGACATGGTGGTCAATGGTGTGCGTCAGTATGGTCATGTGGTACTTGCCGAGCCGTCTGATGTGATAGCTGTCATCTTTGCCGCCTACTATCACGACAGCATTGAGGACGCTCGTGTCACATACAACGATGTGCTCAAGGAAGCCCGTCAGTATATGGACGAGCAGCACGCCGTCATGGCCGTGGAGATTGTTTATGCCCTGACCAACGACAAAGGGCGCAACCGTGCTGAGAGGGCGGGGGAGAAGTACTACCGCGGTATCCGCGAGACACCTTACGCTCCTCTTGTGAAGTTGGCCGACCGACTGGCAAACCTCGAATACTCATGTCAGCATGGCGATGCGCTGAATGCGCGTATGAAGGAGGTCTATCGCAATGAGATGCCCCATTTCCTAAGTGCCATCGATGCGCATAGCGATGATCTTCGCTTCTCACTACCGCAGGCCATGCTGGACAGAATCCACAAACTGCTGGCTGAATAGTATTATATTATAATAAAATATGTACGCGCGAGGGACTTGATACAGGTCAATAACGGCTTTTTCTGCAAATTATTTCTTCATTTTTTTGTAGAAACTCTTGCAGGAATGGAAAAGTTGGCGTACCTTTGCACCCGCAAACGAGAAAGGGACACCCCTGTTTTCAGGGGCTGTAGTTTACGCTCGCTCTGCTCGGGG
>ONXE01000098.1 GCA_900321775.1 uncultured Bacteroidales bacterium | reverse complement strand
GTGCAACCCCTTTCTCAATGACTATAGCTCTGAGGATTGCTGCGTGACGAGCCAGTCATTGATTATTATTCACGCGTTGGATCAGCCGATTGTTAAACATTAAAAATAAAAACACCGGACCTCATTTCTGAAATCCGGTGCAAAGGTACTGCCTTTTTTTAGGAAACGTTTAGGAAAATTTTCCCAATTTTCAAAAAAAGTTATTTTTTCTTATTATTTTGTGCTTCTTCTGCCTTTCGGAGACTGTTTTCACTGACTTCCCAGCCAAAAATCTCGCTCAACTTCCTGCACATCTTGCTGCGGTTCTGACCCGACGCCTGGTAGTAATCGATGTGCTCCTTCTCCTTCTGACGAGCGAGCCACGCGAGCACGCCTGCGTAATCTCCTTTCTTGGGATAGATCGACTCCTCCGTGTCGCTCGCGCCATGGTTGATCTGGAAGCCGATACCGCCGGCCTCCACGTTTCCGATCTCGTAATGCACCTCCTTGTGCTGGACATAATCGCCCGCTACTTGAATATTGTATGTAACTTCTCCTTCCATAATAGTTTTATCTTGTCTAACATGTTGGTTTTCACAATCTTGTTTCCCTGCACCATATCGCCGGCAACGGTGATGTTGTTCAGCACTTTCGGCTGCTGATGCTCGCGCAGCTCCTTGATCTCAGTGCCCTGATTCTCAACGGTCTGACTGAGCGCATCCAACTGCTCGCGTTGCTGCACAATGACCTTGGTCAGCACCTCTTCCAGTTCGGCAGATGCCAACAAATCGGTAGCTTGCCCACGCTTCTGGCGTATTGACGATTGGGCAAACTCCAGCAATATGTGGAGCTCGTTGTTGTCCATTCCTGTTGTCAGTGGAAAACGGCTGCAAAGGTACTGCTTTTTTTTCATATATGCAAATTTTTGGACAAGATTTTTTTATGTTTTTCAGCATGTTTTCCGCCCCGTTCCGCGCCGTCCCCAGTGTTTGCTGAATATGTGATTTACGGGGCCCCCATAGAAACCAAGCTTTGTGTGTAACAACTGTGACAAAGTAACACATCATTTTGTACTGCCAAAAATTCATAATATAATAATATAATATATATATATTATATTTATATTATGGCATGATTTCCGACCATCTCTCACATTTTTTTGTGTTATCCTGTTACATTGGTTACATTTACTCCCATCATCCTGCCACGCTTCGCTCTGCCTGCGGCGCTGTGCCTGACGGCATCGTTTGGCTGTATAGGCTGCGTGGCCACTCATTATCAATCATTTTCACTATTTTTTTTAGAGACAACCAACCAACACAAAATTTTGAGCCACCTTCAGATCGTCCGAAGCGCAAGCGTAGGAAAGAACTTCGGCTACAACAGCTACTTCACAACACAGAAAAGAGCACGTAATAATACATTCGGATCACAAAAGCGCAGTTGTGCAAATAGCGCGAGTTGCGCATTTTTTTGTCACCCTATTCAGCCATAAAATATATATATAATATAATTATATTATATATATATTTTATGGCCCTATACCTTACTATCCTCCCACATTTTTAAGCAACTTGGACTACATACGCAACTTTCAACCACCCTTAACGCCCCATTTTGTCATCACTACATTGCATAATCAAAGTTTTTTGCATTTTCTCGCCAAAAAATTTGGAAAAACCCGAAAGTTCGACGTATCTTTGCAGCGGATTTCAGAGACAGTCCCTCTACAGCCACCAGGCTGTGTCGTGCATGAGGGATTGCTCAAACATCGTTCAAGCTTGCTTGAGTGTTTGAGTAACCCTCTGCACAAATCCTAGAGGGACAAAAATTTGGCAAAATTTTAATCTGCCTCCCACGAAACCTCCATTGGACGAGCTCCGAACGGGCTCCGAACAACCACCACACTTCCTCTACTCCGGAATTCCTCCCAAATTCCGCACTCAATATACAACCGCCCCATCACGGGCAAATGATCTTTGAAATACTGCTAACGTTTGGCTTTGTTCACCGGTTTCACGCGGTAACCCGCCGCCTGCAACTGGGCAATCAGACCATCTTCGCCGCCCAAATAGATGGCATTCAGGCAGATAAACGCCTTGCCCTCTCTCAGATAAGGCTCCAACCTCCTCACCCAAGTCCTGTTGCGGTCACAATAGACCTTATGGTCCGAAAATGAGATAGTGGTCTGGTTGTCAGGACCCTTCACTTGATAACTTATATCTAACAGACGGCCTTGTTTGTACAGGTCGCGAAGAATCTTCTCCTGCTTCACTTCGCGTTCGGGGTATTCAATCACTTTCTTCAACTCCGTGCACTGCCAGTGAAACGGCTCGCGGTCAAACATCATGTACATCGCCTCGCCAATTTCGTCCAGACCGTGCACCGGCTTGCCCTGCTGCTGAGCCACGCCTTCGAAGAAATGTTCGCTGGATCGGTCCTCTCGGTAGCCCGCCCATTGCTTGAACAACTCCGTCCTGTACATCTCCGTCAGGTACTGCGGTTTCATCCGACCCAACTGCTGAAGACCCATTCCCAGCGTCGCCATTAGGGCGCCGTCTATCTCTTTGTATTCGTCTTCGGTGTAGAAATTCATCAGCCTGACCGAATCGGGTAGGAGGGAGGCTGTCCTCAGCGCCGCAATGGCTTCGTAGTCCAGCATCACAAACTCCGTGATTACCTTGTCGCATTTCGTATAGACTTTGAACAGATTCGGGATGCTGTCCAGAAAAGAGATGTCCGTCAGTTTGTTCGTCGCAAACAGGTACGATTTGTCCAGCGCCCCGTTCCCGCTAATCTGCCACACCAATTGTGCCCGAGCCGTCACCGACCCCAGCACTACCAGCAAAATGGTTAATATGATGTTCCTTACCTTCACGGCCTTGACTTTTCTTTCCTTCGGACGATCACTCCGTGTGGACCTTTGACTTTTGACCTTTGACCTTTGACCTTGATAAGTCACTTGAAGCGACTTATCAAGTTGTACGCCTGATAGATTCCCAACTCGCCGGCTTTCGACAAGTCGTTCAGACCTTTCTCGTTCTCGTCGGTGTAGATATACGTCAGTCCACGGTTGAAATACGCCTCCGCAAACTCGCCATCCACCTCAATGGCTTTCGTATAGTAACGGATAGCCGCTTCATAGTCGCGCTGAGTACACAGCATGTTTGCGCGGTTGTAGTAAGCAAACGCAAAATCAGGCTGCTGACGGATCACCTCGTCGTAGTCGCGCAGCAACACCTCAAACTCCAGCTTCAGTTGGTCTGCAGTGGTCGCCTCACCCGCTTCACGCTTGAATTCAAGCAACTTATAACGCCAGTTCGCGCGGCAGAAATTGGCAATGGGGAACTTGTTCCTCAGCGCAATGGCTTTGTTGCAATCCTCGATTGCAGAGTTGTAGTCCTGTACCAATGCAAACTCCATCGCCCGTGCAAAATACAGGTCGGCATAACGTTCGCCCTTCAGTTTCTGCTCCTCTACGCGGTCAATCTGGCGCGACAGTTTGTCTATTTGGTCGAAGTGCTTGCTCACCATCTCTGCCGTCAGCGCCAGGTCTATTACCGAGAAATGCAGAGGCGACGGCAGTGCGTTTGTGCGGTTGTAGTCTTCCACCATGTAATGGAAATATCCCGTGCGACGCAACGACGGAGTCTGACCATAGTAACTCAGCACGATGTTCGGCTCGTTCACTACGTCGGCATAGCGTTTCTGTACGCTGCCTCGTGCCTCGCTTTCGTAGGTGTCCGCCGCATCTGTCACGTCCGGTTTGTTCTGCGCTGCACGGTTTGAGAACTCTTTCCTCCGGTCTTTCTTCTGTGGTTGATTCGCAGCCAATTGAGCGTCGGTATTCACTTTCTTTGCACGCTGAATCTTCTCCTTGTCTTTCTCCAGCTGACTTGCTTTATGCTGGTACACAAAAGCGCCTTTCTTGTCGCCTAATGCGGTCTTGGCCTGCGCTGCCAGATAGTACGACGGCAGGAAATACGGATACACGGCAATCAGCGCATCAAAGTCTGCAAGTGCGTCTTTCCATTGGCGTAACTGCAGGTTAACCGTTCCGCGTTGGTAGTGAACCTCTGTCAGTTCCGGTGCCAGATCCAGCGCAGTATTATAGTCGTCAAGCGCGCGGTTGTAGTCACCCAACTCCTGACGAAGCAAACCACGGTTGTAATAGGTCTTTCCGTCTCGCGGACTCAGGTCTATCGCCTTGTCGTAATCGCTCAGCGCGCCTCTATAGTTGTGACGTTTGTATTGCAGAACGCCTCGGTTGATATAATCACCAGCCCATTTGCTGCCCAGGTTGATAGCCTGTGTCAAGTCGTACAGCGCCTCTTCATCGTTGCCCAGCATACTGTTAATCAAACCTCTTGCGCTCCAGTTAGCTGCGTTCTGCTCCTCGTAATGCACTGCATCCGAAAACGATGCGAGCGCACCCAGCGTGTCGTTGCTGTTCATCAGAATCACGCCCTTCTCAAAGTGGAATGACGCCGTTCGCGGCTCTTTTCTCAGCAGGAAATTGATGTCCTCTAGCGCGCGCGCGTAATCCTTATTTTGTGCGCGCACGTCCGCGCGTAGGAGCATGTACGTCTTGTTCTCCGGAGAGAATCCCAATGCCTCGCTGAAGTCTTTCTCGGCCTTCTCCCATTGCTCCGTCTGACGGTACACAAACCCTCGGGTATAATACGCTCCCGGCAGGAACGGACTATTCTTAATGGCTGAGTTGCAGTCTTTTTCCGCACCGTTGTAGTCCCCCAACTGAATTTTCGCAATAGCACGGTACAGATACGGCTCGGCCAGGTAAGGCTTCACCTTGATCACCTGGTTGAAGTACTGAATACTCAGCACATAGTCTTCATAGTACAGCGCATTACGCCCAATCGCTGTGATGCGGTCGGTATTCAACTGCGCCAGCGCCATCATCGGACATAAGCACAGCATCAGCAATATCTTCTTCACAAATCTCATCTCCTGCCTTTCTGCAAAAGTCGTACCAAACTACAGACAACCACTGTTCGGATTGAACGACGCGGGTATGTCAAACTGCTCGTCCTGCGAGTAGCCCAAATCTTGGTCGGCATACACTTTCTGCATGTACAATGCCCAGATGGGCAGCGCCATCGAAGCGCCCTGACCTTCTGCCATTGAGTCAAAGTGGATACTACGGTCTTCTCCGCCTACCCAGCAGCCGTTCACCAGCGAAGGCGTAAAGCCCATGAACCAGCCGTCCGAGTTGTTCTGCGTCGTACCGGTCTTCGCGCCCATAGGCATACGCAGATTGTAGCGGAAACGCACACGCGACGCCGTTCCACCGTCTGCCACTCCGCGCAGCATGCTCACCATCTTGTACGACGTCAACTCGTCCACCACTTCGTATGTGTTAGGTGTAAACGTGGCAATCACGTTGCCGTTGACGTCCTCGATTCGCGTCACCAGCAAAGGTTCAATACGGATGCCCTTGCTCGGGAAAACGGTATAGGCATCCACCATCTCACTGACGCTCACTTCGCACGGGCCCAGACACAGACTGACTACTGCCGGTATATCGCCCTGAATACCAAACGAACGCATCATGCTCACCATCTGCTTCGGACCGAACAGCGACATCAGGTACGCCGAAATCCAGTTGTTCGATTGCGCCAAACCCCACTGCAGCGTCACCGTATCACCAATATGCGTCTTGCCTGAGTTCCTCGGCGTCCAGTTCTGACCTGTTTCCGTCTTCAGCGTAATCGACTGGTTGATAGTCTTGTCGCAAGGCCACATACCTTCACTCATCGCCAGGGTGTACAGGAACGGCTTCACCGTAGAACCCACCTGCCTTCTGCCTGTCGACACCATATCATACTGGAAATGCGCGAAATCCGGACCGCCTACATAAGCCTTCACATAGCCCGTATGCGGGTCCATAGACATAAAACCGCAGCGCAGGAAATACTTCTGCCAGCGGATGCTGTCCATTGGCGAAAGCGTCGTGTCAATCATGCCGTCATACGAGAACACCTGCATCTCTATCGGGGTCTCAAAAATCGCACGAATCTCTGCCTCGCTCTTTCCTGCACGTTTGAGGACACGGTAACGCTCGCTCTGCTTCATCGAACGTGTCATCACCCCATCTATATCTTCTTTCGACATCTGACGTGAGAACGGAGCATAGCTCTTGTTCTTTTTCTCCTTGAAGAATCGTCCTTGCAAATCTGTCATATGCTCATGCACGGCCTCTTCGGCGTAACGCTGCATCCTCGAATCCACTGTCGTGTAGATCCTCAAACCGTCATTATACAAGTCGTAATGCGAACCGTTTGCTTTCTTGTTCTTCTGGCAGAAACCATACAGCGGATTGGTGTCCCATTGTTTCTTGTCAATCTCATATTGCATCTTGTTCCACTCGGAATAGTTGCTTTCCTTCGGCTCCTTGGCCGTCAAGATCTGGCGCAGGTACTCGCGCAAGTACTGTGCTGTTCCTTCCTTGTGATCTACTGAATGATAATCAATATCCATCGGTAACTGCTTCAGCGAGTCGCACTCTGCCTCAGTGATGAAGCCGTATTTCTCCATCTGGTTCAGCACCGTGTTTCTTCTGTTCAATGCCCGCTCCTGATGGCGGATAGGATTATACAATGACGGATTCTTGCACATGCCTATCAGCACTGCCGCTTCTTCTGCGGTCAGGTCTATCGGTTTCTTGCCGAAATACACCTGTGCCGCACTCTTGATGCCTACTGCATTGTACAGAAAATCAAACTGGTTGAGGTACATCATGATAATCTCGTCCTTCGAGTACAGCCGTTCCAATTGCACCGCTATAACCCATTCATTCGGTTTCTGTAGCAAGCGCTCAAACGTGTTCGCTGCCGTCGGAGAGTAGAGCTGTTTGCTCAACTGCTGCGTAATCGTACTGCCACCACCGGCCTTGCCTAACGTCAGCAACGCACGCACAAAACCCTTCGAATCAATACCCGAATGGCTATAGAAACGCGCGTCTTCCGTGGCCACCAACGCGTTAATCACATACGGCGAAATTTCCTCGTAATTGACGCTTACACGATTCTCCGTCCTATAGTAACGACCCAGCGAAACCGCGTCGTTGGAGAACACCTCACTCGCATATTTGTTCTTCGGATTCTGTAGGTCTTCCAGCGGAGGCATGTAGCCAAACCATCCCCTTGCAATTCCTACAAAAAAGAACACTACAAACAGCAG
>ONXE01000119.1 GCA_900321775.1 uncultured Bacteroidales bacterium | reverse complement strand
GGTTTGGACTATCAGGGCCAGTTTGCCCTCACCGTAGTGGCTGTGCCTATCGACAAAGATATCATCGCAGGTCCTCCGGCCAAGATAGCCGAGAAAATGGAACTGAACCTGTACGTAGTGGACCTGTACAACAGGACGATTTTCTCCTCCACAGCCATCAACGTACGCGGCCTGGGCGAGACCGAGACCAAGAGTTATGTGGACGCTATCCGCCGCATGCCCGTACAGTCAAAGGCTCTGAGCCAGTTCATCGAAGAGGGTAAGGCCAAGATTATTGACTACTATGACGCCAAGGCGCCAACAATCATCAAGAAAGCACAGGCGCTGTGCCAGCAGAAAGAGTTCGGCGAGGCGCTGCATCTCCTCACGATGATTCCGGAGGAGTGCGAGTTCGGCGAGGCGCTGCATCTCCTCACGATGATTCCGGAGGAGTGCAAGTACTACGACGAGGCGTTGCGTGAAGGCGTGAAGGTATATCAGGCCTATGTGGACAACCTGTGCAACATCAACATGGCCGCAGCACGTCAGGCTTGGGCGGCAGAGCAGAACAGTCAAGGCGCGCGCAAAGCCGGTGAGTATCTGGCGCAGATCCTGCCCGATGCAGCCTGCTATGGCGAGGCGATGGAGTTGTACAAAGAAATCAAGAGCAAAGTGCTGGACGACTGGAAGTTCGAGATGAAGATCTACCAGGATGGCGTAGATATCGAGAAAGAGCGCATCAAAGCCATGCGCGACATCGGCGTGGCTTGGGGTGAGCACCAGCCCAAACAAACCTACCAACTGGATTTCTTGCCGGCCTTTAGAAGATGAGACGAACACTCCTCTTCTGCCTGTTTGCCCTGACAGGGTTGAGCTTGTGCGCACAGCAACTGCAGACGTACAGGCGCAACTCGCTTGCCACGATGCTGGTCTTTCATCCCGAAGACGAGTTCGGGCGGGAGATATACAAGGCCTTCGACTCGCTGCCTATACCGGACAAGTACGACGACCACTCTATTCCCGGCTACCGTTTCATCGACAACAGCACCGTCAATGGCGTGCAGAAGAAGGAATCCGGCTACTACAAAGCCACCTACGGACATGCCCTTTCCGACAAAGAGCTCAAGGCCAATGCGCAGTACACCGAAAATCTGCTGAACAGGTCGAAAATGGCCAAACAGATGGTGGCCAAGTGGTTCGGATTTGAGGGCACTTCTGTAGAGGATGCTACGTTCAACACAGAACTTATACAAACCCGCGGGCAGTACAACGCCACGGACGTGGATGTGAATCTGGCCCTGCAGACTACGCGCGGATTGGCCACACTGAGCGATGCAGGTGAGGAGTTGATAGACCAGACGTTTGTTCTGGTTAACGATGTGACGTATGTCACCTCCGAACAGCGCGCACAGACCGCGAAAATCACTATGGGCGTGTTGGGCGGACTGCTGGACGCTTTCACCGGCGGCAGAGGCGGCAGAGACCTCGCTGAAGCCGGGGCGGCTATTGCTGACAGTTTCACCGGATTCAAGGTAAAGACGCACTCGTACCTGTACCAACTGGTATGGAATGACTCTATCGCGGCTATTTTCTACCAGCAGCACTACACTGCCGTCCCGAACCCCGAGAAAGTGCAGGCGTTCCTGGACGACACCACCACCTACCGCCTCAAATATGTAGCGCATAAGTATGAGTACGACGAGAAAGCTGTTCTCAAAGGCGAGTACACCCGCACGGAACTGGTTCGGACCATCTGCGCGCGCTCAATGGACAAGAACATTGTCGAACTGGCCAAACAATACGAGGATTTCAAGGTGAAAACGCCAGTGTATCAGGTGCTTTATGACGACAAAGGCCGCATCCAGGGCTATGCCGCCAAGATTGGCATGAAGGAAGGTATTACCGACACGTCGAAGTTCCAGGTGGTGCAGCGCGTCATCGACCCCGAGACCAACAAAACCACGTACAAATACATAGCTACTGTCAAGCCCGTGAAAGGTGCTGTTTGGGACAATCGCTACAATGCCGTGCTGGAGCAAGCCGACGGTTCGATGCTCCCCTATACCACGTTCAAGAAAGTGGGCGGCGGCGAGATTATGCCCGGTATGCTCCTGATAGAAGGTAAGTATTCACAAGTTGTAGAATGAAGCAAAAACTCCTCATCATAGTTTTGCTGGCAGTCTCCGTTTCGGTCTTCGGACAACAGGCTGCCACGGCGGATGCCCTCTTCAAACAGGGTAACTGGACTGCAGCGTGTGCGGCCTACAAGAAACTCCACAGGCAGGACCCGGCCAACTACGTTTACACCTATCGTTACGCACGCTGTTTGGGCGAACTGGGCCGCGCGGAGGAGGCGATTCCGCTTTTCGAGACCGTGACAAACATCACGCTTCGCGACTATTTTCTGGCGGCAGAGTACATCAAAGTGTACCGTTTTCACGATGCCGTCACAGCTTTGGACGCGTGGTTGGAGAATGCCAAGCCCGAGAATGAACGATATGCTAAAGCGCTGGAAATGAAAGCCTTGGCAGAGAGAGGTGCACGTTGGCTCGCCAAGACCGAGGACCTGCTCATTTATGCCGCGGAGGAAGTGCCGGCTGCATCGTGGCGCGACAGTCTGCGTCTGAGTGAAGATGCCGGTTTTATCAGCGCTGACGGCAGTTATACCACCTCGCTCAAAGACCGACTCATCTATAGCGACTCGCTGCATCATCTCTTCACCCGCTCGCGCCTTGTGGACGAATGGTCAGAGCCCGAGCAGCTGCCTTTTGATGGCGATAATCCGTTCCTTGCCAGCGACGGAATCACTATCTACTACAGCCACACTTCGCCGGAAGGTCTGGGTGGTAGCGACCTGTATATGAGCCGACTGAACACTGCCACGCGCACCTACTTGCAGCCTGTGATGTTAGGTATGCCTTTCTCTTCATTAGGCGACGACTTGTTCTACGGCGTGGACGATATCACGGGCCGAGGTGTGTTTGTGAGCCGAAAGGACTCCAGCACCATAATCATCTATCGGTTTGTGGCGGCAGATGAGAAAAAGTACATGCGCGGGCAGGACGAGGCTACTGTCATCCAAATGGCGCGGCGCAAGACGATTCGCCAGCCCAAGTCAGATACGCAGGTCAAAAATGACGAGGAGTTTGGAGCCTTCTCGCCTATGTTCATCCGGGAAGATACCGTCGCAGCAGGCGCGTTTACCTTCGTTCTCAACGATTCTACCGTTTACACCGACCTGAAGGATTTCCGCAGCGACAAAGCGCGTGCGCTATGCCGCAGATGGCTTGCTGCGCAGAAAGAACTTGACTACAAATCGCGCGAACTGGACAAACAGCGCAAAGCATACCTCACCGCCGAATCCGCAGAAGAGCGTCAGTGTCTCGCGCCTGTTATCATAAGTTTGGAAAAAGAAACAGCAGCGCTTCGCCAGGAAATAGCAGCACTGCCGGACAAGATTCGTTCTGCCGAAAAACAACTCTAAACTCTCAACTGTCAACTATCAACTTTCAACTCTCAATACATCTTCCCTTCTATAGCATTGACGAGGCTCTTGGGTAGGATTTTGTCCAACAGACAGAACAACCTGTACAGTCCGCCTCCCACGTTGTAAACGGGCAAAAAACGCCTCGTAGCCATGCGATAGAACAGACGCGCCATCTGCTCCGGCGACATGCCGTTTCGCTCATCCCTCTCCATCGCCTCCACGGCCTTTTCGGCACGCTCATAGACCTGATTCTCCTCCGCAGACACATTCTTCTGCCGCGCAGCGGTAAACCCCGTCCTGACATCTCCCGGCATCAGCACACCTACACGAATACCGAAGGGCCTGACTTCGTTCTGCAACGCCAACGCCATATCGTTCAGCGCCGCTTTGCTGGCAGAATACATACTCTGAAAAGGCACACTCAATGGCGCAGCCACACTACTCGTAAACAGGATTCTCCCGCTTCGTTGGTCACGCATCAGCGGCAGCACGGCTTTGGTGATGTTCAGCGCGCCGAAGAAGTTCACATCGAACATCGCTTTCGCATCGCCGGTGTCAGTAAACTCCACGGAACCGCTGATTCCATAGCCCGCATTACTGATCAGCACGTCTATCTGCCCCTCTTGCCGCAACACTTCGTCAATAGCATCCAGACACTGTGCCTCGTCCGTCACGTCACAATCAAGGTGTGTCACGCCTTCTACCTGAACACGCTCATGGCGTGAGAGCTCGAACACGCGCCAACCTTTTTGGGCAAACAACCTCGCCGTAGCAAGGCCTATGCCCGAACTGCCGCCGGTGATGACCAGTACCTGCATACTTCTGTTCAAAAAGAAACCGACCGCCGAAGCAGCCGGTTTCTAACACTTTGCTTAAAGTACGTTCAGCTCTTTGAGCGTTGCAGTTGTCTTGCGCACTGCGGCCTCCGAGTTGATCAGCTTCTCCTGCTCTTCCGGAGCAAGTTTCACCTCGATAATCTTCTCGATACCGTTCCTGCCGATGATACAGGGAACACCGATGGTGATGTCCTTCATTCCGTACTCGCCATCCAGCGCTGCGGAGCAAGGAATCATCTTCTTCTGGTCCTTGATGATAGCCTCGCAAACCGATGATGCTGCTGCGCCCGGAGCCATCCAGGCAGAAGTGCCAAGCAGACCGGTCAGCGTTGCACCGCCTACCATCGTGGATTTAACCACCTGCTCAATCTCCTCCTTCGAGAGGAACTCGGTTACAGGAATGCCTTTGTACGTTACATACGAGGTCAAAGGAATCATCGTGGTGTCGCCGTGGCCACCAATAACGAAACCGTCCACATCGTTGGCGTTGCACTTCAGAGCCTGGCTCAGGAAATACTTCAGACGAGCCGAGTCAAGAGCGCCACCCATACCAATCACGCGGTTACGCGGCAAACCCAGTGCATGAAGCGTCAGATAAGCCATTGTGTCCATCGGGTTCGACACAATCACCAGGATGGCGTTAGGCGAGTATTTCAGTACGCTGCTGACAACACTCTTCACGATGCCGGCGTTCACACCAATCAGCTCCTCACGCGTCATTCCCGGCTTACGAGGCAGACCACTGGTCACTACCACTACGTCCGAATCAGCTGTCTGACTGTAGTCATTCGTCACACCCTTTACCACGGTGTCGAAGCCCATCAGCTGAGCCGTCTGCATAATGTCCATTGCCTTACCTTCTGCAAGACCTTCCTTGATGTCGATCAGACATACTTCGTTTGCCACCTCATTTACGGCGAGCACATTCGCGCACGTAGCACCCACGTTACCTGCGCCTACAACAGTTACTTTTGACATAACAATATCTGGTTTTTAATGTTTTTATTCATTTCCGACTGCAAAGTTACAACTTTTTTTTCACATGTGCAAACATTTTTTGGGAAAAATGCATTTTAGCAACTACACTATGCAAAAAAGCATTGTCTTAGCTTGATTTTGGTGACTTTGGTATTCACCCTTAACCTTTCACCCTTAACCATGAACCATTTTGTGCTGGGTTTGTGCCTGTTTTTGGGCAAAAACATAACAAAATGCTATGAATTGGTGCGAAAATAGGTAAAAAATTTGGTAAAATGAAAAAAAAGTTGTAATTTTGCAGCCGAATTGTGCGTCTTATGAAGAAAAACGTCATAACAAGTATCCTTTTCGCCGTGTTGTGGGCTCTTTCGGCTCCCATCTCGGCGCAGGTGTCTCACTTCCTTGGAGCGTGGGCTCAGGGCGGCGAGTACACATACCGTGCCGTCATTGCTCGCGATATTTTTGACATGAAATCGTCGCTGGGCGGCGGCGGAGGCTTGGGCTTTGTGTACGAGATGCGTGCCGGCGACCATTTCCTGCTGGATGTGGGCGTGGGCGGCAATAGCGCCTGGACGCGTTTTAAGGTGCCCGACCAGAAGTATGCGTTGCATAACATGGTTGATAGCGAAGGCGAGGTGTTCGACTATGTCTATGACGTCCGTCATCGCCGCGACGCTTACTGGGTGACCTCAGTACAAGTGCCCTTGTTGGTGGGCGGACAGTGGGGACGTTTCTATTTCCTGGCCGGTGCGAAGTTCGATATGGCTCTCATGACCATCTCTACAATGAAGGCCGAGGTGTCCACTTTGGGCGAATATAAGCAATACATTACCCCGCTACATAATATCCCCGCGCAGGGCTTTATAGACAACATGCCCTTCGTACAGCAACAGAGCGTTGCATTCAAACCCAATGTGACCGCGTCTGTCGAGATAGGTTGCCGTCTGGGAGAGATTTA
>ONXE01000118.1 GCA_900321775.1 uncultured Bacteroidales bacterium | reverse complement strand
TTTTTTAGTTGGTATCTTTTTCCCCTAATTCTCTCCCTTTAGTATTATACTACGTATAATACACACGCGTGAGTCCTCACGTACTTTCATCGGGACCTGATGAAGAGAGCCTGCATACTTCTTGCTACTCTCTTCCCATTTCCCACCTCAACTCCTCCCCTAAGGTAGGGTGAAGCGCATAGTAGTTTCTCCTGCGCGCGACTGAGAGCCGGTGGCTTTCATAGATAGCCTTAGACCGGTGGCTGCTAAGCAGACAGAGGAGTATGAAGCCCTCTGACTTTTGCCCTTTTGACTGCAAAAAACACTTTTTTTTGCCTAAATGCTTGCACAATTCAAAAAATAGTTGTACCTTTGCACCAAATTTCAAATATTGTCTCATTCGTAACCGAAATTTGTATGCAAAAAGAAACTGAAGTGTTTGATTTGATTGGCCGCGAGCGTGAGCGGCAGATGCGTGGCATTGAGCTGATCGCATCGGAGAATTTCGTGAGTGATCAAGTGCTGGCAGCCATGGGCTCGGTGCTGACCAACAAGTACGCGGAGGGTTACCCGGGTCACCGTTACTACGGCGGATGTGAGGTCGTGGACCAAGTGGAAGAACTGGCTCGTACGCGCCTCAAACAACTCTATGGAGCAGCCTACGTAAACGTTCAGCCACACTCCGGAGCACAGGCCAACATGGCCGTGTTCATGGCTTGTCTTCAGGCCGGTGATACCTTCCTCGGTCTAAACCTCTCTCACGGTGGACACCTTTCTCATGGGTCGCCGGTTAACTTCTCCGGACTGATGTTCCACGCTCTGGACTACAGTGTAAAAGAGTCTGACGGCCTGGTAGATTACGACGAACTGGAGCGCAAAGCTCGCGCCGAGCGTCCCAAACTGATCATCGCAGGCGCTTCGGCCTATAGCCGCGAGTGGGACTATGCCCGCATTCGCAAAGTCGCAGACGAGATAGGCGCCATCTTCATGGTGGACATGGCGCACCCCGCAGGTCTGATTGCTGCAGGATTGCTGAAGAACCCCGTCAAATACGCGCATATCGTCACGTCCACCACCCACAAAACACTTCGTGGACCGCGTGGCGGCATTATCCTCATGGGTGAAGATTTCCCCAATCCGTGGGGCAAGACCACGCCTAAAGGCGAAGTGAAGATGATGTCGGCCCTGCTCGACTCTGCCGTCTTCCCCGGAACACAAGGAGGTCCGCTGGAGCACGTCATCGCTGCCAAATGTGTGGCTTTCGGCGAGGCACTCCAACCCGAATTCAAGACCTATCAGCAACAGGTTCAGAAAAATGCAGCCGTTATGGCCAAGGCCTTCATGGACAAGGGATACAACATCATCTCCGGCGGCACTGACAACCACTGCATGCTGGTTGACCTGCGCAACAAGTATCCCGAACTGACCGGTAAAGTGGCCGAGAAAGCACTTGTCGCTGCCGACATCACTACCAACAAGAACATGGTGCCGTTCGATAGCCGCTCGCCGTTTCAGACTTCCGGCCTGCGTTTTGGCACGCCCGCTATCACCACCCGAGGCCTCAAGGAAGACAAGATGCCTGAGATAGTAGAACTGATTGACCGCGTGTTGCAAAACCCTGATTCAGAGGCCAACATCGCCGCCGTTCGCGCCGAAGTAAATAAAATGATGGCTGACTATCCGCTCTTTGCTTGGTAAAAGAGCGGCGTAGCCGCTGTTAGTGACTGCGTGTTTATAATCGCTGCGCGATGTTGATGAGCGGCATTGCCGCTGTTGATGAGCCGGCGGCTGTTAGTGAGCTACGCTGTTAACACGCACGCGAAGCGATCGTCCGGAGCGCAGCGGAGGAAAGAAGTTACCAACAGCCCGGAGGGCTAACCAACACGTAGTTACCAACACGTAGTCATCAACAGCCCGAAGGGCTAACCAACACGAAGTCACTAACACGTAGTGACCAACACGTAGTAAATTATAGTCTGATGATAAGTCGGAGGGGCTGCGATTCGTCGTAGCCCTTCTCTAATGTCTGCAGGACCGGATCGTTGGTGTTGCGCAGTTTGAGTCCAATCAGGTCGGCAAACACCTGCGCATTCTTCACCCGTTTGCGGTGCTTCTGAATGGAAGCGTTGTCTTTCTCCCAACTCTTTGGCTTGCGCGGCTTGGGCTCAATATGCTTGATGACCTCCAGTCGCTCTGCCTCTTTGATCTGCTCCTCAGTAGCAATGGCAAGCGATGCGCCGCTCTGCCTTGCACATCTCTGCAGAAAACGGTTTCGGTCCGCTTTGCTCATGCCCGTAGCGTCCACCGAACCGCGTTCGCCCTTGCCCATAACGTTGGTCCAAAGACTTTGGCTGACGTTGGTCTCGGCAATATAATAGGGCTGCTCGGCGGGCACGTACAGAAACTTAATGCGCTTGCCTTCCACTTTGACGTAACGTGTCAACTCTGGCTCTGCCGTCAACGGCTTCATCATCGGGTCGTTAGGCAACGTGAACGCTACTCGCAGTCCAATGGTGTTGTTCGCCTCGTCAGGCAGGAAATACTGACGGCAGGAGAGGTGAATATTGTCCGCGCAGTTGTCGTAACTGCCGCCGCGCACTATACGTTTCTCGCCCTCTGTCGGCCCCTGCGGATTGGGTTCTGTGCCGTAGTAGTATTGCCCGAACCAGTCCTGACACCACTCGCTTACATTGCCGGTCATGTCATATAATCCCAGTTCGTTAGGCTGTTTCTTTTTTACCTGATGTTTCTTGAATCCTGCGTTGGCGGTGTTCCAGGAAACAGTGTCGCACAAATCACTTCCCGCAAACCGGAAACCTTTACTTTTGCTGCCGCCACGCGCCGCATACTCCCATTCCGCCTCTGTGGGAAGCCGGAAGGGCATACCCGTCAGGCTGTCCAACCTGTGCACAAACAGCTGTGCGTCCTCCCAGGTAACGTATGTAATAGGCTGCGTCGGGTCATACCAATCCTCTACAAAACGCCGGTCCGGCATCACCGCATGCCATAGTTCGTTGGTTACTTCAGTCTCAGCGATATAAAACGGACTGAGAACTACCGTATGCGCGGGTTTGTCGCTGATAGTATGCTCGTCATACTGGTCCGGAGTGGCACCCATAACAAAGGCACCACCTTCCACACGTTGCATCTTGAACGACACCTCACCCACCTGAAAAACAGGGGCTTTGAGAGAGTCGGGCACAACTGCTTTCTTCGCGTACACCTCTGCGGGCAGAAGCATCGCGGCAAGAAGGAATATAGATAGGATGTGATGTTTCATTTCTTCCAGTGCATCTGGTCTTACAAGTCGATCCAGGCAAACTACTCCTGCAAACTTTGTGCCAAAGCAGGATTACCGGCCAACATTCCGCACGCGGCGAGAATATCTTCGCCTCTGGAACGTCGGATAGTGGTTGTAACCCCGTTGTCGTTCAGGTAGTCGCACAACCATTGCATCTGCCGCTCATCCGTGGCCGGGAACCGGAGAGTCTCCGGCGACGTCTGACCATACGGGCGTTGTCCCTCGGGGGCGGCGTGGAAGCGAATCAGGTTGACGCGACACTGCGGCGAGAAAGGTGCCACCAGACGCCTCAACTCCTGCGCATGACGCATGGTGTCGTTTTTCCCGTGCCAAACGATATACTCAAAGGACAAGCGTCGCTGGTGGCGGAAATCCTGTTGTCCGACCCAATTTAGCACTTGTCGAATGGAACGGAGTCGCTCTGCAGGCATGATCGTCGCCCTTTCTTCCGGAAAAGCGTTGTGTAGCGAGATGGCCAGGTTACACTCGCTCTCCTTGAGAAAACGGTCCAGCCCTTCGCCTGCGCCTACTGTTGAGACGGTAATGCGGTGAGGCGACCACCCGCAACCGTAGTCCGCGGTCATCACCTCCAGAGACCTCAGTACCGGACCGATATTGTCCATCGGCTCGCCTTCTCCCATATACACCAGATTGGTTAGCAAGGCCGACTCGGGTACGGAGAAAATTTGGTTGAGGATATCCGCGGCACTGAGATGCCCGTGAAAACCCTGCGCGCCGGTCATGCAGAACTTACAGCCCATGCGGCATCCGGCCTGCGTGGATACACACAGCGTGGCGCGGTCATCATCGGCGGGGATATACACGCACTCCACAAACTGCTTGCCCTTGGGAGTCTCGGCCACAAACAGATATTTCTTCGTTCCGTCCTGACTCTCGGCTTGCGCAACAGGCTTGTGTCGGCCAATCGTATATTGCTCGCTCAGGGCTTTTCTGCCTGCCAGCGAGATGTTGGTCATCTCATCAAAAGAGGTGGCGCGGCGTACGTAAATCCACTCCGCGAGTTGCTTTCCCGCGAAACGTTTCAGTCCTACAGCCAACGCTACGTCCTGCAGTTCCTGTAATGTTTTGCCTAACAGTACTTCCATGGTTATCTCAACCGACCGGACCATGCCGCACGCACTGCTGCCTCATCTTTCAGGATGGCGCGTGTGGCCATCAGCACGAGAATCATCGCGGCCAGAGGAAGTCCGGCGGACCAGTTGATATACCAGTCTGCGCCGAAACGCTGTACGGCAAACCACACGTACATTGCCAGCAGCGCGTAATAGCCCAAACAAGCCACTACGGTGAAGATGTTCAGGCGTGCCTGCAGGATGCGTTTCTTGAACAGAAAAATGTCCACTATCGCCAGCACGGCAATGGCAATGCTAATCACATACAGCCCCCAAACGGACATGTCCAGCGCATAGATGCTGCGCAGACTCAGTTCTTCCGGCATGTCAATCAGCACGGGCGTTACAAACAAGGTCAATACGGCGCAAACTGCCGCCAGCAGGAGATAAAGAGTTTGAATACGTTGTATCATATCAGTTAATAGTAATACTCTTTACGGGTGTCTTCCACCTCGTAATGAATAGGTATAATCTGTTGTTTTTGGGTGATGAAACTGAGGTGCCCGAATCCGTTTTCCACATTGGTGAAGGCCTGCGTACCTTCCTGATTGCCAAGCTCGTCGAAGATTTCACCGAGTTCTTCGAAGATGTCTCCGATATCCGTAGAACCTCCTTCCTCTGCGTAGAAAGAGATTTCAGGCGCTGTTCTGCGGGAACTTTTGCCCAAAAGAGTAGTGCGGTACATGTAGAAAGACTCGTTAACCAGGCGCACATTCACAATCACAGTGTCAAATACGCAGGACGAATGAGTGAGCATGAAGTCCGAGCCGACAATGGTATCTCTGCCGAGTGTGTCAACGACGACCTCACCTCCGTTGCCTTTATATTTGTCCAAATCAAGAAGGAGCGTAACTTGCCCTCCGTCCGCGAAATGGTCGGCGCTGGTGTAAAGAGGACCGTTTTGGGCGTAGTAGTTATGTCTGGTTTGCGGCAGGTCGTACTCGGAGAACATAAAATCTTCGCTGTAGAGGAACTGACAGGCGATAGGATACCTACGCACCACTGTGTCATAGACATAGGCGTCGGTGTTGTAGTCACGAATCACGTAGTTGTCTGTTGTATCATTGATATAGCCGAAAGCCATGATGCTGAAGAAAATCAGTTGGTCTTTATCGTTTGGCAGCGGATCCAGCGAGAGGGTAAATGAGAGCACTTTTTCGCGGGGCTCGTTCAGCGTGACACTAACAACAGGTGTGGAGGGGACGGTTTCCGTGGCGGTGATGGTCTTGTAGTCGGGATGAGAAGCGCGGATAGTTACTTTGTCTCCCGCCTGAAAGGCATACGTGCTTGTATAATAACTCATTCCTTCAACCTTGGTGCCATATAGGACCGTGTCGCTTACCTCAACCAAACTGAGGGGCTTCCATTCGCCATTGTTCACCTGCATTTCTACCGTCGCATCTTTCACTATACCTCGGCGCTGGATATTGTTGGCAGGGTTGCCCACATAGCGATTCTCGTCCAGAAAAAACCACGAGTGAGTGAGATAGACTTTGAGCGGTGAACCCACCTTTACATCTGCGTTGAGGCAGAGAACAGGAGGCTCTTCATTGCCCTTGTATTCTATC
>ONXE01000115.1 GCA_900321775.1 uncultured Bacteroidales bacterium | reverse complement strand
ACAATTGTTATTCGTTGCCGTAACCGTAGTTGTTCCACAAGGCACCGTCGCTGGCAGCTACGTAGCGGTTGTAGATAGGCCAGTACTGGCGGGTCTCCAACTGCTCTTCATCCTTGAAGATAGGATACTGGGAGGGGCCCAGCACGTAACCCTTGGAATCGGAGTTGAAGATATCTTTCGCGAACCAGCCGTTGGCTGTTGTAGCGTAAGCGGGACGCTCTACTTCGCCTATGTTCAGGCCGTAGATGCTGTCCATTACCCAGCCGCCGATAGTAGCGTCGTAACCGAACTTGAAGAACATCGTATCGCCGATATTCATGGCGTGACGTGAGCCGTCAGCAGCCAACTTGCGAATCCATGCCTCGGCGTTCACCATCTGCTCGCGCAGAATGCCCCAACGCATCAGGTCGTATTTGCGGACATACTCGCCACAAAGTTCCAGGGCGCGTTCGTTCATGATATCCTCCATGGTGATGGAGCCCTTGGTGCTCACACCCGCACGCGTGCGTACCTTATTGAATATTTGTACGGGATCCATGCCCGTGGTGTTTTGGGGCACATCGCCACCGATACCACCTATACCAGCCTCAGCAAACATCAGCAGTACGTCGGCATAACGCAGCACGGGGAAATCCACGCCGTCGTCGGTTCCCGTATGCGAACGTCCTGCGGCCATCCACTCGTAACGGAACTTGCCCAGGTAGAAGTTGTTGATTTGGCTGTGCTTGAGATACAAGCGGTTGGCGTTAGGATCGACGCCGGGGAAAGCAGCAGCGCGCACGTCGGGGTCGGTAGATTCCGGGCCTGCGTTGTCGTACTGCCATTGGCCGGTCATATAGGTCACATTGCGGCGCTTGTCGCTTTTCTCGAAGCTGAACACCAGCACAGGCGATACGCAGATATGTCCGTTGGACGAACCGCCGCCGTAGCCGGGCAGAATGCCTTTGCAAGCAGACTGTGCGTCCGTGGAAAGCTTGGGTGCATTGTAGTTCATCACCTGACCGCGGGAAGCGTTGGCGAAGGGCATCACCCAGATATGCTCCATCTGGTTGTAGGTAACCATATCGGCGCAGATCTGCTTGAACGGACGGGCGAAGTCGTCAGCCAGTTTGTAGTCCTCGGCGGCAATAACCTCGGCACAAGCCTCCAATGCCTCCTGATAGACCTTGGCACGCTCAGCGGGATCCTTGATATTGTAGGTGACGGCATAAGCATCCGGAGCCGTTACGTCAAATCCGTCCGCACCGGGACGAACAGCCTTGCCGGCATACATCAGGTCAGCGCGGGCCAACAGCGCCAGCGCCGCAGCCTTGCTGGCACGACCTACGTTGTTCTGCGCATTGACGGCGGGGATCTCAGGCGACCACGGCATCAGCGCAGCAGCGCGCTTCAGGTCCAGACGAATCTGCTCATACACCTCGTTTCGGTCAGCCTTGCGGGCATTCACGCCATTGGGGTCTTTGGCCAAGGAAACAAAACGTGCCGGCACGTCGCCCCAGTACTTGACTTGCTCCAGATAAGCAAACGAGCGGAGGAACAGCGCCTCGCCCAGGAAATATGCCTGCGTGGGGTTCTCATCCACATTGCCATAAGCCTCCAGGCCTTCGATGATATTGTTGGAGCGTTCAATCATCGTGTTGAGGTACGACCACAGGTCGGATCCGCTGGTAGAGAACACGCGCGAGTTGGCGGTTCCGCAGTTGTAAATCATCAGATCCGGCTCGTCGCCCGAGCCGTTACTCTTGGTACTCCATTCGATATCGGTGTTCAGTCCCACATAGCCGCAGGCCATACGGTTACGGTAGCCGTTGTTGCTGCCCAGCAGGCTGTACACGCCATAAATAGCCTGCTCCGTACGCGTGGGAGAGGTGAACACGGTTGAGGCTTCCATCGACGACGGCGAGTCGTTCGACAGGAAACCTTCACTGCAGCCGGCCATAATCAGTGCCGCTGCGCCAATGAATATATATCTTGCTGTTTTCATTGTTCTATCCATTTAAATCTTTGTTCTTAGTTCCATTTGCTTATTCAAAGCTGAGGTTCACGCCAAAGTTGAACGAGCGGCTCTTGGGGAATGCCGAGAAATCGACGCCTACAGCCAGCGGGTTGTTCTTGCTGCGCGTATCCACTTCAGGATCGAGGCCCGAGTACTTGCTTACGCAGAACAGGTTGCTCGAGGAGAAGAAGATGCGGAGGTTGCTGATATGCGCTTTCTTGGTCCATTTGGAAGCTAGGGTATAGCCCAGGTTGATAGAGCTCAGGCGCAGGAAAGAAGCGTCCTCCACATAGGTGTCCAGCAGGACGGGAGTGTTGCAATAGGGGTTAGCCACCTTGGCTCCTGCGTTGGCTTCATCCACGCGCATGGCCATCTTGACGAACTCATCACCGGTAATCTGGTTGCCGGTCATGACCACATTGTCCAGAGGCATAAAGGTGCCTTTCTCGTCGAAGAGCGAGTAGCGCTGGCCATAACCGTAAGCAGCCAAGAGGTTGCGGTTCTTGGTGGAAGAGCAAACCGTAGAGTAGTCCAGACCGGTCATGTTCACTACATCGTTGCCGATGCTGTAGGTGAAGTTGGCAGCGAAATCTACCTTACCCCACTTCTCACCGCCTACAAAGAAGTTCAGGTTGAAACCGCCCGTAGCCACAGGCAGGGTGTTACCAATCTTGACCATCTCGTAGTCGTCCATCACGCCATCGCCATCGGTATCGACGTTCTTCTCAATCTTAGGCATACCCGGCATAGCGTCACCGAGAGGAGTAGCGATACGCTCTCCGTTCTCGTCCAGCCAGCCACCGGTTACACGGGCACTACCCTTGTCGTAGGTAGCGAAGTCCGATGCTTTCCACCAGCCGTTGGTCTTGTAGCCGTAAACATCCCCTACAGCCGAGCCTTTGGTCAGTTTGAACTCATACGGCGAGCCGTAGTAAGAGCTGAAGCAGCCGGACGAAATCATGTAGCTGTCCATGCCACCCAGGTCGGTCACGGTGTTCTTGTTGAAGGAGATATTGGCATCCACAGTCAGGCCGTAACTGATATTCTTGGTTTTCTTGTCCAGGATGACGCCCTTGATGGAGAACTCGATACCCTTGTTATCGGTAGAACCGATGTTGCGGTATTGGTAGCCGTAGCCGCCGGTAGCCAACGCATAGCGAAGGATCAGGTCCTTGGTGTTGTTCCAATACAAATCGATGGCACCGCTCAAACGCTCGTTGAAGAAGCCGTAGTCGATACCGAAGTCACGGGTAATGGTGGTCTCCCATTTCAGGGCAGAGTTGGCAGCAATCAGCTGCGAGCTCGTACCGTTGGCGCCGTCCACAAGGATGGTACCCATGCCCTGCATGTAGGACGAAGGCGAAGCGAGGTAGTTGAAGTGCAGGTAGCCCAGATCGACGTTGTTGTTACCAACCGAACCGTAGGATAAACGGAACTTCATGTTAGACATCCAGCTCTGTGCTTTCTCCATCCATTCCTCGTCAATCATACGCCAAGCCACAGCCAAGGAGGGGAAGAATCCCCACTGGTTGCCCTTAGCGAAACGCGACGAGCCGTCAGCGCGGAACGTTCCGGTCACGTAGTAACGACCCATATAATTATAATTGGCGCGCGCAAAGAACGACAACATGTTGTCGGTGGGGTCCACGTAGTTCTTGATATTGGCGCTGTTGGGGCCGGTAGTACTGCTGGCCAGGCCTTGCAAGTTGAAGATAGCGGGGCCGCCCAACTCGGGATCGTAGCCATAGGCATACACGGTACGCAACTCACCTTTGTTGATGATCTGCTCTTCACCCACCAGGATGCTCACGTCGTGAGCGTTGCCGTCGAACTTCTGGAAATACTCGAAGGTGTTGGTTTCCTTGAAGCGCGAAGTCTGGTCAGTGGTCGAAACGGTGTTACCAAAGCCGGAAGCACCTGCACCGGCCATACCGTCTCCGGCGCGGGAGTAGTAAGTGGTCGGGCCATAGTAACGGTCCTGTACGCGGTTGCGAATCTCGTAACCAATCTCAGCTTTCACGCGGAAATGCTTGAGGAACTTATAGCTGACACTACCGTTCATCGTCAGTTTGTTGTCCACTTTCTTCTTGTAGCTGTCATCGATAGCGATGATGGGGTTGTAGATATTACCGAGGTCGGTATCATCCTCGCTCTCTTTGAGCACAACCTCGATACCCTCCAGGGGCACGAAAGAAGTGGCGTTACGCAGACGGCCCTCACTGCTGGAACCGGCATCTTCAGCCGAGTTGGTTCCCGCGCCGAGCACGTTGGTATTGCTGTATCGAACCGAAGCCTGAATAGTCAGGTCTTTGATAGGATTGAATTTGGTCTTGAAAGAGAGGTTGTTGCGGCTGAAATTGGAGCCGTACATGATGGACTCGTCATCGATGCGATTGTAGGACAGGCTGAAATTGGCGTTCTTCATACCACCGCTCACGCTGATGTTGTGGTTGGAGTTGAGGTGGTTTCCGCCAAAGGTCTCCTCCTGCCAGTCGATGCAGTCTTTCTGGTTCCAGTAGTCGAGGACACTGGTAAGCGTACCATGCGTCTTGGCCTCGGCATTGTACTGCGGGTCATAGTACTTGTAGAAGTTGGCCAACATCTTCTCGTCCGAGCCATTGTCGGCGAGATAGGCATACTCGTAGGCCATACGGAGGTAGTCCTCGTTGTTCATCATCTTGTACTTCTTGGCAATATGACGCCAGCCCATGTAACCGGTATAGTCCAGATGGATCTGCATCTTGTCGCCATCAGCCTTGGTATCCTTGGTGGTGATGATGATTACACCGTTAGCGCCCTGGGCACCGTAGATAGCCGTAGCCGCGGCGTCCTTGAGTACGTCCATTGAGGCGATGTCGCCCGGCGCAATATCCGAGATAGACGAAACGGGGAAACCGTCCACTATATACAACGGGTCGGAAGACTGGGTAAGCGAACTACCGCCACGGACACGGATCTTGACCTCAGCGTCGGGAGCGCCCTCGGTAGTCGTAACCGACACACCCGACAGTTTGCCTTGCAGGGCCTCGGCAGCCGTTGTTACGGGCACGTCCTTGATTTGGTCAGCGCCAACAGAAGCCACCGACGTTACCAAGTCACGTTTCTTGGTTGTGCCGTAACCCGTTACGACCACTTCTTCCAGAACCTCGGAGTTCTCGCTGAGCGTTACGTTGATCACGTCGCCCTTGATAGGAACCTCCTGGGTCTGAAGACCGATGTAAGAAAAAACCAAAATGGTTGCGTCGTCAGGTACATCCAAAGTATAGTTACCGTCAAAGTCGGTCACCGTACCCACGGTAGTACCTTTCACAACGACTGAAGCGGAAATGACCGTTTCTCCGGTCTGGTCCGTTACCACGCCTTTAATGACTTTTGCCTGGGCCAATGATGCAAGCAGCATCACACAACTCAGTGCCATTAAGCGGAAAAACCTTGTGTTATTCATCATGTTTGTGTTTGTTGGTTATTATGCGTATTAATGATTTTGGGTGCAAAGGTACAAAAAAAAACTGACGCGTGCAAATCTTTTGCAGATTTTACACAAATAACGTCAGTTTTTCTACATTTTATGCCCAAAAATGGCAATATTTACCATTTGGCCGGGGTCTGAAATTACAAACTCTGCTCCGGCTGTTTAAGAATACGCTGGGGCGCTCCGGCTGTTTTTTTCAGGGTGACGGGTCCGGTGTAGGTGGCATGTACGGGGTTGCCGTTCTTGGTCGTGCCTGCAATTTCCACGCCCTCACCGGTAACCACTATGTTGCCGCTAACCAACATCCATTGACGTCCCTGATAGAAGCTCGAGCCACTCTTGTATATCCAGAGGAACTGGGATCCGTCGATAGTGTGGGCCTCGTCGTTACGGAAACCGGCGATGGCATCTCCTACGCCGGCCTGAGCTTCGTCCTTGAAGGTATAGGTGCCGACGGGAAGTGTTGTACTGCCCGGCGCAGCAAGCAGGTACAGCTCGGTGTAGGCAAACATCTTGATGTTGCTGACGGGTTGCACAACACCAGGTACACCACAGTAAAGTCGGAATAATCGGTACTATAAGCCTCGCATGTGGTGAGCGTGCTCTCCAGGTTGGGCGCACCTTGCTCGGGATAAGTTTCGGGAACGGGGTACTCTTCAATACCTTCGTAGAGAATATCCTCGCCGCCCTTGGTGCCTTCCACAACGGGCAGTTTGGCCGCATTCAGTACTGGCCAGTTGGTGTTGTTCTTGGTAATCCAGGCTACTATCTCGCAGTTGTCGGCCACCCAGTTGTCGGCGAGCGTGACAGTATATTCCTTGCGGAAAGTGCGGTTCTTCATCACAGCCCCATCGCCCATGGCTTTTGTTGCATAGACGCGCACAGCGTGGGTATGGCGGAACTTCTTCCATCCCGCCCAGGAGGACATATTGTCAGCCTGCGGGCCCACCATACCGCTTTCTGTCACGGCAACAGTGAGCATAACACTGTCGATGTCGGTCTCGGAGGTCTTGCCTGAAGCCGTAATCTTGAGCTCACGCGTAGCCGGGTCGTAAGTGCGGCTCAGGCTCACTGTCGATGTGGCCGTCGTAGCTTGCTTCTGGGCCATAGCTGCCAGATAATAGGGGTGGTAATTAAGCTCGCCATCCAGTTTCTCGCGGTTGAGTGACACTGCGGGTGCACCCGTCACGCCCAGTTTCTTTGCAATGGCATACGACCCTTGAGCCGTATATTCATCCGTGCCATAGGTATGGTTGCTAACCCACGCATATCCGTCAGGGTTCTGTGAATAGACTTCGTTAATCAGGTTCATACCATAAGGACAATAACCGCAAGTCTCGCCCGTGAAATGTTCGATGAGTTGCATGCGCGGATAGGTGGTACCTTCGGGATCGGGAGTCTCACCACCGGGCTTACAAGCGAACAAAAGGCTTGTCAGGGCAAGCAAAAGATAATACTTCTTCATATTTAATCGAGTTGTTGATAATCATAAACCACGGTGAGGGTAATCACGCGGCTGTAGTTGATAAACTTATAGTTGACTGTGTATTTGGCGTCTCCCGAGTCGGGAAGTGTGTAATGAGCGAACCAGGTGTGCGAGTCGCTGACTACGTGGAAGTTGAAGACTTGTTCCGGCTGGCCGTCTCCGGGTGCACAGGTACCCAGCGCACAGAGTTCGTCCTCGCGTCCGGCAACGGAACGGGTTACGATTACACGCACTTTTTCCGCTCCTTCAATCGTGCCGTCCAGGGCCATCTGCATCTTGCCACTCAACTGTTCTTCGGCCTCGTAAAGGGTGATGGTTCGGTCTCCCGTAATCTCGCCTACTCCATTGACAAACAGTTTCATAGAAGAGGGAACCGTCGGGTCGTCAATCTCGGGATCTTCGGGAACGGGAGGAGGTGTTGGCTTGTTGTTGCAGGCCGAAAAACTCATCATCAGCAGAGCGAAAATGAGGAGATTTGTTGATTTGGAAATGTGTAAAGTTGAAAATGCTTTCATTATCGTTAGTTTTGTAGTTTTATCTGTTTAACATCCAGCATTGTTTGCGGGGTGTTCGGGTCCATAAGCACGGCTACAACGGAGTATCTGTCGAGCGGTAGAATCTGTCCGCCTATGGTGTCGGAGACCACGTAGTCGAAATGAGCGACGCGGCATTCTGTTCCTGCGACTATTACGGGGTACGTGCCCCAAGGGTTGTCAAAGAGACTTGCCCTGAGCATATGACGATGGGTGTAGGAGAGGTTGGTGCTTCCGTCCGGCATCATCTGTGCTCCGGAAACGCTGTCGGCCACAAGCCAAAGCATCACCTCAATTTGCATTTCTCTGTCTATCCACTCATCAGCCGGTTCATCCACGAAAACGGAGGCTGAGACGTGGAAACTGCGCTGCTGCTCGTTGATATCCGTGATGTTCACTATCAGATGCCCGCTCTTTTTGTCCAGAACAGACATGCGCACCATCGTTCCCCAGGACGGGTATTCCAGCCATCCTTGCTGCATGTCCACAACGCCCGTGGGGAAAGGTGTGACGGCTGTTCCGCCGAAGTACCGGTAATAATCGTTGGCCTCGGGGCAAGTGTAGTCGTACTCGGGTTTCCCAGTCTGCGTGAAGTGGTTGTGGGCAGGGTGCATCGCCACGACTACCAGGTTGTCGGGGTACTCCGTGAGCAGACTGTGCGCTTCCTCGGCTGCTGTGGGGCAATTGACGCAGAGGAAGCCTGTGAACTCGATGAGAAGTGCGTTGGACACGGGCTTGGCTGACGGCAACGGCAACAACTGCTGGTCTTCAGGAATGACCTGACAACCGGCAAGCAGCAACGCCAATGCCATGACAATATGTTTGATAAGCCTCATCGGTCTGATTGGTTGTTTACCAAGTGAAATCATATGTTATCATCACGCCCTCCTGCTTGGGCACGTAGCGGCATACCCCTCCGGAGCAGTTGTATCCGGGCAAGGTCTTGACATAGCCGGCAGAGAGTCGGTGTGACCCGCGTTGCCAAGTGGCCATAGCGCTATAGAAATGGTGTCCTTCCTCGTTTTCAGCCTCGACGGAATGGCCGATACAGTAGAGTTCGCTGAAGGACAGCATCAGTTGTTTCCAAAGGGACAACTCGTAGAGCGCGAAAATCCACTGGCCGTTGTCTTCGTGCGAGAAGAGGTACTGCAGTTCGGCGCGCATCTGGACGTTTTTGCTCGTTGCCCATTTGACGTCCACTACGCCAATCATCGCTCGTTCCATCGGTCCGTGGCCCTCGACTACCGTTTGGTTGTACTCCTGGTACATCAACATCGCGTTCAGGTACCAGTCTTTGGCCACGCGTTTGTTGAGCTCCAGGTGGACGTCGGTGTAGTAGGTCTCTGGCAGGTCGCCCCATTTGAGGCCCAGGCCGCGGATATGCGACCCGTGGAACTTGAGAGTCGTGCCGTAACGTCCGCCCATGGGTGTTTTGCGCTTCCAGGTGTAGGTCAGCTCGGCTTGGAAAGCCCATTCGCCATTCAACTGCGTAGCGTAGGAATTCAGGGAGGGGAGCATGTACGTATGCTGATAGGCGAAAGGCGGCAGGTAGTTGATTTGCCCGGACAAGCCGTAGCCCATTCGGAGGCTGCGGAAGGACATGTTCTCCGCGCGCCGGGCCTGCACAATAGCCGAGAAGCCTTTCCGCGAGTAACTCAGCGAAGCCAGCAAAGCTGTGCCGGGGCGGAAAGAGAAGTTGTTCTCGAAGCCCGGGTCATTGGCTTTGTAAGCGAACTCAAGCAAGGCGTTCCAACCTTTCATGCTGAATCCGGCTCTGAGGTCGCCAGCTCCGACCCATTTGGGTACGTTGTAGTAGTAATTGGTCTCTGCGATTATGGTGTCAAACGCCTGATACTTAGACACATAACTTGCTCCGAAAGTGAGATTGGCTCCGGCCTCGAGCATGCGGGGACTCCATTGTGCTATGTCCAACTCCAGGTTTGCGCCCATGACCGCGTCCTGACTGTAGTTCCAGCCCCAAGCATGGTCTTCGTAGCAGCTCCAATATCGCCGTTGCTTGCCGCCAAAGATGCCTTTGTATGGCGTAAGTGCAATCTTGCCTCCTCGCAGCGCGTTGTCCACGCCCAGAAAACGATCCTCGTAGAGCCTGAGAATCAGTCCCGAGCCAAACTGTCCGTACACATCACCTATGGTGACGCTACCCCAGTTGAAGTCGGATTCGACGTGCAGATGTGAGATACCGTATCCTCGGAAATCCGGCTCGTAGCCCAACATAGGCCACTCCAGCAGTTCGCCTCTGGTGGCAACAGACAAGCCCGTAAAGCCAGCTTTGTTCTCACGCTGGTGGTCATAGCGGACGCCCACATCCACGTAGGTGTTGCTCAGGTGGTCGATGAGTGCCCACTTGGGCCGCGGGGCGGTTCGTTCATCGGAGATGTCCACAGTCGGGAACAGGCTCTCATGCTGGATGGCACCTGACACGGTCCACGACGATTGCGCTGTCTGTGGGGAAGAGGTGGCAAGAGAATCCTGCGCTTGTCCCGAGAGGTGAGACAGAATCAGGACGAGCAGTAGGCTGTATTTGCGGAGCGGATGGGTCACTTCTTAATCAGTTCATACAGTTCGTCTTCCGCGCCATCGGTGTAGCCGGAATGGTTGTGGATGATATTGCCTTTTCCGTCCAGCACGAAGACATGAGGGACAGACTGCACGTTCATTGCGCGCTTGAAGTCGCCATTGGGGTCGAGCAGCACATCGTACTCCCAGCCATATCCATCCACTAACGGCCTGACTTTCTGTGCGTTTTGAGCATCGTCGATGCTGACGATGATGATGCGCACTCCGGTCTCCTGCTTCCAATCGGGGTAGAGTTCGTGGATGGCCTTGAGTTCGCGGATGCAGGGTTTGCACCAAGTTGCCCAAAACGAGATAATCATGGGCTTGCCGTTGTTGGAAAGAGTGGCCGTGTTGACGGGCATGCCGTTCAGATCTTTGAGTGGGACGGCAGGTAGTGTGGCTGCGGCGTACAGGGCCATGCAGCATAGAGCAGTTATGGTCAAAAATCGCTTCATATACTTCAAAACTACAAAAACCGGTGCAAAGGTAACGCTTTTTTTTGGAATATGCAAATTTCGGGGAGAAAAAATAAGAAAAAAAAGCGGGTTAACTTATGAAAAAGCAGGGGGCATTGTCAAAAATCAGGGAAGGTGAGATTGATAATCAATGGTTTAGGGAACCCAAAATGACAATCGTCCCAAGACCGTCGCAAAAGAGTCGCAAGAGAGTCGCAAGAGAGTCGCGCTAAAAGAGCAAAGAGCAAAGACCGCTGCGCTAAAAGAGCAAAGACTTCATACTCCTCCACCGCAGGCGGTCCCCCTCCCTTGTTTAAGGTGTTCTGAAAGAGCCGTTGGCCCTTTCCCCGGAGAGTATGGCCATAGAGGCGGGTCGTTTGATGAAAGCGCGCTGTGACCAGTTGATAGAAGGCGAGGAGAACTTCGCGATGGAGACGACCCTCTCGGCGCGGTGCTCCACCTCCTGGCGGATGCCCTCTTTGGCGAAGTAGTACTGTATGCCGCTGGTTATCTCGACCAGCACGGCAGCGGTTATGATGACAGCCAGACTGCTCTGGGTGCGTAATGACTTGAAATCCATGTGTTTGTGTTTTGTTGTCAGATAATCAGTTTGACACGGAATCCGCGCTTGGTGGGTTCTTCGATGAGGTCCTTGACCTGCGGGCGAAGGCTGTCGCGTGCGGCATCGTTCAGCGGCGAATGGTCAAGGTTCTCCACCATAAAATCGACTGTCGTGACCCCGGACAGTTCGGCGTGAGTCATACGCAGTGTGAGCGGGCGGATGTTGCGCATGTGGGTGAAGAGCACCTCTTTAATGAGCGCGTAGGCATGCTCACCCTGAGTGAGGTTATACTTGAGGCAGAAGCGGTTGATGCCCGTGTGGATCTGCAGGTAATCGAAATCGTCCGAACCAATCTCGAAGACCAGTTTCTGGATGCGCTGCACGAAGGCCTTGGTGGCCGAGTGGACGGGGTGCTCGAAGATCTGCTCGGGTGTGCCGTCCTCGTAGATAACGCCTTCGTTCATGAAGAAGATCCGTGTGCTCACGTCGCGTGCGAACCGCATCTCGTGGGTGACGATGAGCATGGTCAGGCCGCTTTTGGACAGTTGCCGGATGACGCTGAGCACCTCGCCTACCATGGTGGGGTCGAGAGCCGAGGTGGGTTCGTCGAAGAGGATAGCGTCGGGCTTCATGGCGAGCGCACGGGCGATGGCCACGCGCTGCTTCTGGCCGCCGGAGAGGGAGGCGGGATAGACGTCGGCTTTCTCCACCAGCCCTACTTTCTTGAGCAGCGCGAGGGCTTCGTCGCGGGCCTGCTGTTTGTCCTCCTTGAGGATTTTGACGGGTGCGTACATGACGTTTTCCAGCACGGTCATGTGCTCGAAGAGGTTGAAGTTCTGGAAGACCATGCCCATTTTCTGACGCAGTTTGTGCACAGGATAGCCTTTCGCGAGGATGTCCTCGCCATCGACCAGGATGCGTCCTCCGGTAGGCGGGTCAAGGAGGTTAAGCGAACGGAGGAAGGTACTCTTGCCCGTTCCGGAAGGTCCGATGATAGAGATGACTTCGCCTTTTTGGATGTCACAGTTGATATCCTTGAGGACCGTGAGCGAACTGCCGTCCGCGTTGTAGTATGTTTTGGTCAGATGCTGTACAGAAATCATAATACTTTCTTTTTAGGAGTTGTCAGGTTGAACAATGCGCCGATGAGCCATACGAGCAGGAAATAGATGATCGTGACCGCCAGAAGGGGGACGAGTGCGTCAAACGTACGGCTGCGGATGAGGTCGCCGGCTCGGGTGAGGTCCTGAATAGCGATGTAGCCAACGATGGAAGTGCCCTTGAGAGTGTTGATACACAATCCCTTATAGAGTGGCAGTCCGTGCCTTACCGCCTGCGGGAAGACGATATGGAAGAAAGTCTGCAGCGGCGTGAAGCCGAGTGCCAGACCGGCTTCTGTTTGTCCGTGTGGCACAGCGTCCAGCGAGGTTTTGTAGATGTCGGCTGCACCCGAAGCGAAGTACATGGCAAAAGCGATAACCGCCACGATATCCGCGGGGAGGCCGCTTTTGGCGAACACCACGTAGAAGAGCACGAGCAGCAGTACTAGTTCGGGTATGCCGGCGATGAAGCCGTTGTAGACTGTGGCTACCGAGCGTGCCCAGCGACGGCGGCTCTCTGCCATCCGATAGACGACGATGCCGAGGAGCGAGCCGAAGAGGATAGCCAGGAGCGTGATGACGAGCGTCTCCGCCAGGCCTTCGGTGATGAACTGCCAGCGGTCCTCAGCCAGCAGGTTTTTCTGTACGGCATGCTTACTGCGTGCCGCCAGGCCTTGTTCTCTGTTTTTGGAGTCCCGGTCTACTGCGAAATAGGTGCTGTGGAAATAGTAGTAGGGGTTGCCGAAGGAGAACTCCTCCAGTCGTTCGGGGGTAATGAACACGCCGCCGGAGAGGAGGTCGGCCTTGTCGGTTTTGATAGACATAATCGCCGCCGTGACGTCGTAGAACCTGATGTCCAGGGGTCGGTTGAGGTCGTTGGCGAATTCGCGCAACAGGTCCATTTCCAGTCCGTACCACTCGTTGCCCGACTTGAACGCAAGGGGAGCGTTGGCGGCGACATTCGCCACCCGCAGCGGCTCGCCTTCGGTAGGCACGGGGATGCGGGGGAACGTGTCGGCATCGATATAGTGGTCGTTGAGCCAGTAGTCGATGATTTTGTCGTAGGTGCCGTTGGCTCGCAGTCGTGCCAGCGTGGCGTTGAAGGCGTTAGCGAGCGCCGTGTCTTTTTTCTGGAACATGAACGACGTAGGGTACGCTTTGTCTCCGCGCAGGACAGGCTTGATTCCCTGTTCGCGGCAGATGTAGGCATTGAGGGCTGTCTCGTCGTTGATCAGCAGGTCTGCATTGCCGTGCAGCAAGGCCTGGAGTGCATCGGAGAGCGAGTTGTAACGCTGCAACTCGATGTCGGTGCGGGGCGACAGTTCGATGTCATAACACCCGCCTGAGGTCGTGGCTATGCGCAGGCCGGCAATGTCCTCCTCGCTGTTCAGTACCAGGGTGTGTTCTTCATTGCCTGAGCAGGATAGCATAAGCCATGCGGCCAGCAGAAGATAGATCCACTTCTTCATATAGTTTGTCGTTGCGTTTGTTGTTTCTGGGCACAAAGTTAGTGCTTTTTTTTGACTTGACAAAATATTTAGGCAAAAAAATCACTTTTTATTTGCATAATTCAAAAAAAAGTATTAATTTTGCAGCCGGAATCGTACGCGTATGGACGAAAGCAGAAAAACACTGTATATTATCGCGGGCTGCAACGGGGCGGGGAAGACGACCGCATCGCTGCGTGTTTTGCCCGAGGTGCTGATGAGATAGCCCGCGGTTTGTCGCCGTTGGACCCGGAGAGTATGGCCATAGAGGCGGGTCGTTTGATGAAAGCGCGCTGTGACCAGTTGATAGAAGGCGAGGAGAACTTCGCGATGGAGACGACCCTGTCTGCGCGGACATACACGAAGATAGTGAAGGCTGCTCAGGCGAAGGGTTTCAGGGTTCATCTGATTTTCTTCTGGCTGAAAGGTCCGGAGGCTGCCATCACACGCGTGGCGCAACGCGTTCAGGAAGGTGGGCACAATGTGCCGCAGAACGTGATTATCCGCCGTTACTATTGGGGGCTGAACAACTTGTTTCATCTGTTCATGCCGTTGGTGGACGTATGGATGATATTTGACAACTCGGATATGTCGAAGGTGATGATAGCCTCCGGTGGTGCCAAGTTGCCGACGAAAGTGTATAATGAGAAACTTTTCAATGAGATAAAGAACAATGTCTGCTGAAGAACTTAAAGATTTCGAGCGCAAACTGCAGGAAGGCTTTGAACAAGCGCAGTACGACATGCTGCTCGACAAGGCACTGAAGAACCAGAACGTGGTTAGGTGCAATGAAAAAGGTGTGTACGAACAATCTGCTCGCGACGCGCTGGCAGAAGTGTATCATGAAGAATTGGGTGCGGAAACCAAAGTCAAGGAGTTTGCGAACCAGTAGGGGGAGCGTAAGAGGTAAGAGGTCAAGGACGATTTACGATTTGACAAATGATTTACAATTCTAATCTACGCTAACGCTCCGAACGATCGCTTCGCGTGGAGTTAATTGGACAATTTATGTGCTTTTAAAGGTCAAAAGTCAAAGGTCAAAAGTCAAAGATTATGTTTGTAATCGGTATTGCGGGCGGCACCGGCTCGGGAAAAACAACGGTGGTAAAGAAACTGACAGAACGCCTGCCAAAAGGTGAAGTAGTGGTTATTCCGCAGGACAGTTACTACAAAGACTCGTCGCATGTTCCTGTGGAGGAGCGGCAGAACATCAACTTTGACCACCCGGACGCTTTCGAGTGGCCGCTACTGGAGCGACACTTGCGCGAACTGCGTGAAGGCAAGCCTATCGAGCAGCCGATATACAGTTATCTGACCTGTACGCGTCAGGAGGAGACCATCCATATCGAGCCAAAAGAGGTGGTAATCATCGAAGGCATTTTGACCCTTGTAGACAAGAAATTGCGCGCCCAGATGGACCTGAAGATCTTCGTGGACGCCGATGCAGATGACCGCCTGATTCGGGTTATCAAGCGCGATATAGTGGAGCGCGGGCGCACTACGGAAGCGGTGATTGAGCGCTATCAACGCGTACTCAAACCGATGCATGAGCAGTTTATCGAGCCCTGCAAGCGCTATGCGGATGTGATAGTGCCGCAAGGCGGAAGCAATACGGCTGCCATCAACATGCTAGCCAAGTTTATCAAACAACAGATCAACGAACATTCGTGAACAGTGCCTGGACATATCGCAGCACAGTAAAGCGAGGCAAGACCTATCTTTTCGCCACGGTTGGAGCCGTGGCGTTGTTTATTCTGCTTGGCGGTTGGGGTGCATTGCAGGGCTATGAGACGGAGTTGGTTATCGTGGAAGAACAGCAAAAAGAGCAAGCCCTTCAGGCCGAAGAGGAACATATCCCCTACGCGGCGTATTTCAAGGAGTTTGCGCCACTCGTAGGCTGGGAATGGGAGATGCTGGCAGCTGTTGGCTTTGCCGAGAGTCGTTTCAAGCCTACGGCCCAGTCGCAGTTCGGCGCCTCGGGAATCATGCAACTGATGCCCAAGACTGCGGCCAAATACGGGTTGAACGACTCGACGGTGTTTGAGCCCCGGGACAATATAGAAGCCGGAGCCAGGAGTTTAGCCACACTGAAACGCCAGTTCCGTTACGTGCCGGATAGCGTGGAACGGGTGAAGTTCATTTTGGCGGCTTATAATGCCGGTACGGCACATATCCTGGACGCAAGGGCGTTGGCTCGCAAATACGAAGCCAATCCCAACCGCTGGGAAGAGGTGGAACCGTTTTTGGCGCTGCTGAGCGACTCGGTCTATTACACCGACAGCGTAGTGCGCTGGGGCTCGTTTCAAGGCGGCGAGACCATGCGGTACGTGGGGAAAGTACATGGCATATACCACCGAATCAAGCAAGGGAAACTGAAGGTGAATTGACAATTGGACAAGTTATTGACAATTGGACAATTCTTTTCTACGCTAAAGCTCCGAACGATCGCTGAAGCGTGGACAATTGGACAATTGATTGTTCAATTGAGATTATTGTTCAATTGACGTTATCTAACAACAAATCGTCAACTCGAAATAGTTAAATCATAAATAAATCGCCCACTCGTAAATAGTTAAATCATAAATAAATTGTCAATCAATCGTAAATCGTAAATCGTTAAATCGTAAATAATCTCATGCAGGCTCTGCAACTCTTTTGGACGTTTTTTAAGATCGGCGCTTTCACGCTGGGCGGCGGATATGCTATGATTCCGTTGGTTCAGCGCGAGGTAGTGGATCACCGGGGC
>ONXE01000033.1:12908-13791 GCA_900321775.1 uncultured Bacteroidales bacterium | reverse complement strand
ATCCATCCCAGTCCGCATTCGCGTGCCCAGGCTCGTTCTAACACAGGCGCCGAGTCGCAGAAGATATGCTGATAACCAGCGTTCACCACCTGTTCTCCAAACTCGTTCTTTAGCAGTGTTTCCAGTGCACGTAGTTTCTCTTTTACCACTTCGTGGTAGTCGCGCTCCGACAACCCGCTGAGGGCTATATAAGGTGCCCCTTTCGGCTGCGGATTCTCTTTATAATAGGACAACACACAACAAACGACAGTTTGTGTTTCGGGTACGAGCACTTCGGGATTAACGCGCTCCTCGAAATGTGCAGCCATATATTGCATTGAACCCTCGCAGCCTTGTTCCAACCACGACTGCAGGTGTTCGGCATCTTCGTCCAATCGGTGAGCCACCGCTGCGCCTGCGTCGTCAAAACCCGCCTCAAGCGCCAACGACCGTATGCGCGAGGCAGCAATCATAACGCTTTCTCTATCGCTTTCTTCAGGCTCTCAAAGTCACCGAAACGGCCCACCACTTCGCCCTTGCGGTTATAGAGGAACAGCGTAGGAATAGCTTGTACGTTGAACGTGCGGAAAGCTATGTCGTTTACGCCGTTTTCGGTTCGAACGGTCGTCCAGGGTAGCGCGCGAACCTGTTCTTCCCATACCAGACGGCTCGGGTCGGGATACACCTCATAGATTTCCAAACCGCGCGAATGGTAGGTGTTGTAGATGTCTTTCATCTCGAAGATATATCCGGTATAACGGTCCATTACCGTTGAGGCAAAGTCTACTACTATCAGTTTGCCTTTGTACTGCGACAATGACTGATTTTCCCCGTTTTCATCGGGTAAATTGATGTCCAGAAACGTGTTTTCCGACTCCTCTATAAACGCCTGCATCGCCGCCAC
>ONXE01000033.1:0-12885 GCA_900321775.1 uncultured Bacteroidales bacterium | reverse complement strand
ACGGCCGAGAAAACTACACGGTCGCCTTTGTCGTAGATGTTAAACACGGGAAGACCTGCTTTCTGCTGGAAAACAGCGTAATAGGACACCATGCTGATAGGGTCGGAGAGGATGAGGTTCTTGGCAAACGCCCGATGCTCGTCCAACGGTTTGTCTCGAAGAGAACGGCGCAGCTCGCGTATCTGCTCCGATTTGTCGGAGTTGCCAATCACAGCCTCCGGCAGACGGTCTTCGGCCTCAACGGTGATATGTTCCAACGAATCGACTGCAAGCACCAGCGTTGCGTTCCCGATGCGTAAACGGTACAAATCAGGATACTCGGGCCGTTGCTCACGAAACTTGAAAGTTCCGTTTTTGGGCAAAACGACAGAGTCGATAATCTCCGTTTTCATCAGTCCCAGTTGCTCTAAATACAACGTCTCGCCTTCAGCGTTATTCACGTGCCCCGACACACAAAAAGTGTCATTTCCGCAGCCTGTTAAGGCCAGTAACAGTAGCCCAATGGCTGCCAACTTTATGTTCAATCGTTTCATAACCATTCAATTGAGTTTTTCTTTCCTCGCCAAACATCCGTGAACGAGGTCGTGCGGTTTTGCCCGCCGATAAGCAGTATCGCGTCGTCCACTGTCACTACCGCAGCCTGATTCCTACGCGGAACGAACGTCGGCGGAAGCATGTTCTTTGTGGAGTCGGGTTCGTCCCAATTCATTCCTTCGTCCACCGACTCAAGAACGGGGTGGATAATAGTAGAGGAGGGGTTTTCCTGCGAGCCGAAGAGTAGCATCTTGTAGTCGTACCAAACCAATGCAGCGCCCGTTAAAGCCGTGAACTCCGGCTGTTCGATGGTGAAGTTCTCCAAGCGGTAAAAACCCGTCGTGCTGTCTGTGTCAATCCATTCCAGATTCCACCGGCTGTTGAGGGGGTCGCCGTTTGTGCCAAACCCGCCCATCACCATCGCGCGCTTGCGGCCGCTCCGGCCGTGGAACACCACTGCGCTGAAGTCGGAGATGGGGAATTGTTCTTCGCTGGAACGGTAGTACTTGTTGATGCGGCCAATCTGGTTCTGTCGAGCCAGCGTCCCTCCTTCCGCCATTGTGGCAAACCACAGGTCGCCGGATGCCGGATCACTGACTATAGCCCAAATGGAGTCGTTGTATTCGAACAACATGTTTTCTACCTTGAAACCCAGCCCCGAGCAATCAATGGACACCCAGTTCATGCCGTCTTCTGTACAATAGACGTGGTTGTTTTCGGCGTAATACAAACGCGTATCGGAGTTGATGATCTGCTGCACATTGGCCCCTCTGGGCAGCCCGTTCACCGTCAACGGACCTGTCCACTCGTACCCATCGGTTGTTCGATACAGTTTCACATTGATGCCATCCTGACAATAGAGTTGAACGGTTCCTTGCAGGTTCTCGGCATGTACGTCACAATTGCCCGTAAACAGACTTTCTTTCGTCTGCGTCCATACATACAGGTCGGGGTCCACTTTGTGCACATTCACATAGATATGGTAATTGCGTTCGTGCTTCAGGTCCTCCGAAACCACGCGCAGACGGCACGGACGCGGAGTGAAGTTCAGCGTATCCGAAGCGGTCACCAGCACGGTGTCGTCGCCCGAATAGAAATTGGCGTAACCGATGGTGGTCGTAAAATAGAACGTCGTCACCACCGAGTCGATGCGGGTGCCTACAGGCAGCGAGTCGGTATTATACACCAAGGCTGTATCGTGCGCAAAATCAATTGTAAAGACGGCTTTCTTCAACCCCGGGAAACTATCGTTGGCGGCAAAAGTAATCGCCGTCAATTTCGTCTCCGACGAAGGGGTGGTCTCCGTTTTCTTTTCACAGCTTGTCCAGCCTATCACCAGTACAAGCGCAGGCAGCAAACGTAGTATTCTCTTCAGTTGTATCATGTTTTATCTTCTTACAAATTCAGTGCCAACCGTGAAAACCCCGTCTATTTGGGCGTCAAAAGCTGCCATCGGCACTTTTTCCACAATCTGAAAATCGTACGCCACGGCATATTTCTTCGCCTGATGAAAACGCTTGAGGAACCGGTCGTAGTAACCACCTCCGCGACCCAAACGGTTGCACTCCTTGTCGAACGCAACCCCCGGCACAATGATCAGGTCCGGCGCTCCGGTGTAGGGCGCTCCCGTAGGCTCGGGGATACCAAAATGGCCGCGGTGAAGATCCGAACGGCCTTTGTATTGGCGCATCTCGATGTCCTTGCGGTGAGCAATCGGTAGCAGAATCACTTTCTCGTTCTGATACTCATCCATCAGTGGTCTCAGGTCGGGTTCGTTTTGGATGGGGTAGTACATCATGATTACCTTGGCCTTCTGAAACGCCTCCTGACTGCGGATGCGGGCACATAGCGATTCGCTTAACCGCGACCGTTCTTCTGGCTGCAAACGCTTGATTTTTTGCTGCATCAGCATTCGCATCTCCTCTTTTTTCTTCTTCAAACGACGTGAGGGCAATTGTCGGAGAAAATCGTATATTTGGCTGGCAAACAACATGTTACATCAGATTGGGAAGTTCGGGTTGCATGCGATGGATGCGTATGATCTCCTGATCCGTTTCAGGGGTCAGTTTCTTTTCACCTGTGCGGTAGTAATAGATGAGTCCGTAACTCTTGCAGGCCATGAGGCGAGCGTAGGGAAGCAGGTCTTTGTAGTGGGCCTCCACGGTGTTCCAGATGTCCAGAATGATTTCGTCGGCTTGGCGGCGCAGTTCTCCCAAATCTTCATACACGCGCGAAGTGTTTTTCTTGTGCATGTCCTGATAACTGTGTTGCTCGCAGAACATGTCGTAATACACCTTCACCTTGGTGATGTTCGGGTTGTAAATCGGAAAACCGCCTTGACGGATACGTTCCTCCTCGCCCTGAATAATCTTCTTTCCCCATTCCAGCAGCGCATCGTCGGTGCTCAAATCTGGCAAAGTATGATCGTTGGGCTCCAAGCCGTACAGGGTCTTGAAATCTTTCTTGATCTCGCCGCGGATAACCGACATGTTCAGCACCTGAATGAAATGGCTGATGTACATACGCGCCTTGCTCGTCACATGGCGATACTGCTTGTTGGCGGTCACTTTGTTTTGAAAATTCGAATGATACTGACTCACCTGATTCTCAAAAATCATCAGAAACCTTTGCGCCTCGGAGAGGGTCTTGTATGAAATGACCTGATCTGTAAAGTCAGCTTCGCTGGCTTTTTGAACTGCGCGCTGCAAAGCATGCAAACGCGTTTGGTCGGTGGTTGGAAGTCTGCGATATGGCATGGTATTTTAGTTTTTACGGTTTAACAATTTGCGTGCTATTTCTGTCAGTTCTCCTTTCTTTTCTGCGGGAACATGCAGTCTGTCTATGTCGCGCATGGCATCTTCGGTATAACCGGCCATTCGCGCTTCGCAAAGCGGACGTACGTCTATCTCGTTGTATAGCTTCGTCACTTCGCGAATCTTCTCTTCTTCTACAAACTCACTGCGATGAAACCAGCCTTTCAGTTGGCGCAACTGCTCTTCGTTGGCGTTCTCCAAGGCCAGAATCTGCACCAGCGATTTCTTGTTCTGAACGATGTCGCCGCCGATTCTCTTGCCGAAAGTCTTCTCGTCGCCCCACACGTCCAGCACGTCGTCCTGAATCTGAAAAGCCAGGCCAATACGCTCGCCTATCCTGTACAGCGTCTCCAGGTCCTCTTCAGGCGCGCCCGCCATCAGGCCGCCCAAGCGTAGGGCCGCGCCCAACAAGACCGACGTCTTTAGACGTATCATCTCCAGATACTCGTCTATGCTCACGTCCTCGCGAGTCTCAAACTCCATATCCAGCTGCTGTCCGCCCCAGATATCTGTGGCCATCGCGTTGAACAGATGCAATACGCGCGGTAACAATGCCGGCTCTACCTGCTCCAACTGCACATACGCTTCAGTCATCATTTGGTCACCACTCAGGATAGCCGTGTTGTCGTCCCAGCGTACATGCACCGTCGGACGACCTCTGCGAACCGGTGCGTGGTCCATCACATCGTCGTGCAGCAGCGTGAAATTATGGAAAATCTCCAGTGCCAACGCTACCGGCAACGCCTTTTTTTCTTCGCCGTCGTACATCCGGCATGCCACCATCGCCAGAGTCGGACGCAGACGTTTGCCCCCGCCCTCCAGCGCATATGCTATAGGCTCGTACAAACCGTAAGGCTGACGATGCCAGCTCAGTTGTTCTATGGCTTGGTTGATGTCAATCATTTTCAATTATATGCGTTAGAACGTCTTTGATATCCAACTCCGCGGCACGAACCTGTTGGGGAATAAAACTGGTCGCAGTCATGCCCGGTGTAGTATTCACCTCCAGCAACATGATCTTGTAGCCGTCCACGATATGCCGACTCAGATCATCGGCCTCCTTCACCGGCTCCAGAATATAGTCCGTGCGGATGATGCCCTTGCAGCCCAGGATGTCGTAGATATGCAGCGTCAGGTCCTGAACAGCCTTGAACACCCCCGCCGGAATAGGCGCAGGCGTGATCTCGTTCACTTGTCCCTTGTACTTGGCGTCGTAGTCGAAAAACTCGTTCTCCGTTACCACCTCCGTAATCGGGAAAGCCACCGAACGCGCCGGGGTCTTATACACACCGCAAGTGATCTCGCGCCCTACCATCAATTGCTCGATAATCACCTCCGGACCCTCTGCAAACGCGGCCTTTATCGCGGGCTGGATTTGCTCCTTCGTCTTCACTTTCGTGCACCCGAAACTGCTGCCACCCACATTACTCTTGATGAAACACGGCAGCCCCACTTTCCGGATCACTTCTTCGTCCGAGATGCTCTGACCTTCACGCAACAGCAGACTACCGGCAATGTTCACGCCGAAAGCATGCAGATAATGGTTGCACGTGTATTTGTCAAACGTCATAGCCGCAGCCAGCACTCCGCAGCAACTGTACGGCAAGCCGATCATGTCCAGATAGCCTTGTAGCACGCCATTCTCGCCGGGTGTTCCGTGGATGGTGATGTATGCGAAGTCAAACTTCTGACCCGCTGCACTGAAATCGTTCTTGTCTATATCCGCCCAATGGCACTCCTTGAAGTCCTTGCCTTCCGCATAGTCCAACGCTAACTGCCACGTATGCCCGTGCAGACATGCCACAAACACCTTGTACCGCGACTTGTCCATAAAACTGTACAAACCGGCCGCACTACGTAGCGAAACCTCGTATTCCGACGAGTCGCCACCTGCTATTATCACTATATTTTTCATTGCCTTCTCAGCCATTTTACTAAAACTGGGTGCAAAGGTACTACTTTTTTTTGACATTTGCAAGGAAAAAATCAAAAAAGTTTCTACCGACATGCTTTTTCACCTTTCATGCCCGATTCCATCACCTCGAAAAATCCGGAAAATTCCGAATTCTTCGGCCCTGATATTTTAACAACTCGTGTGACGAGTTTCGACAAAATATCTTTAGGGAAGAGCTTGCTTACACCAGCGGACTTTTTTCGGACCACCAACTTACCCTCTCAGACTGAAGGCAATCACCCCCGAACACCAATATGCTCGGGGGTGAAATTTCTGCATTTTTTACTACCTGACCTCGGTGCTCCGAACAGGAAGGGAAGCTAACCGAACCAACTGCTAATCCAAATCCGAAGCCTTACCCTGATAGTTGGGCGTACGCTTCTCAAAGAAGGCATTGATACCCTCCTTGTAATCCTCGCCGCAATACACCTTCGTCCGATAAGCGTTGATGCGCTCAAAACTCTCGCTCGACATAGTCGAAGCGGTACGACTCAAGATGCGGAACTGACGCTTGATGGCCGAAACGCTCAGTATCGAGTTACGCCTCAACGGGGCACAGAATTTCTCCTCCAGCAGCGCATCCAACTGGTCCTCCGGTGCAATGTGATTCACAAGTCCCACGTTCAGCGCGTCCTGAGCCGTGATAGGATTGGCCGTGAAGAACATCTCACGCGCTTTGTTGATGCCCAACTGGTTGATGAAATGCATGATGCCCGAAGCATTATACGGGATGCCTATCTTGGCCGGAGTAATAGCAAACGTAGCTGTATCTGCTGCCACAATCATGTCGCAACTCAGACACAAGTCGCAAGCGCCACCCCACACCGTGCCGTTCGCGCACGCGATTACAGGAATAGGGATGTCCTGCACTTTCCTCAGCAACTGCTCCATAGGCACTTCATACGCCAACGGATCACTTCCATCTGTCGGAAGTTCATGAATATTATGCCCCGCCGACCATACGCCCCGCTTGCACTCGGCATCGATGATAATGCCCACACATTCAGCGGAATATGCTTTATCAATAGCACCAATCAGCGCGAAGCACATTGCCTCGCTTAAACAGTTAAAATGCTCGGAGTCACACATGGTGATTCTGGCAATACGGTCCTCGATTCTTAGTTTAATCGGTTCTTCCATTTGTCCGTTAGTATTTATTTTGGCTGCAAAGGTAACACTTTTTTTTGATATTTGCAAACGAAAATCGAACTTTAATGATAAAAAAGCACACAATTTGCATTTTTTCAGCAAAAAGATTTGGTAATATCAAAAATAAGCAGTAACTTTGTAGCCTGAAACAAACAAAAAAGACATGTGATTATGAAACAGAATTATCGTGGTTTGGCAATTGCCCTGGCTATTGTGGCTGGTCTACTTATCTTGTTTATGGCTTGTTGCACTGTCGTCGATGCCGGCGAAGTTGGCGTGAAATTTCACAAATGGTCTGTCAAGGACAACGAATACGGCGGCGTGGAAGGAACCTGCAAAGGATGGGTGTTCTACAACCCTATCACCACCAACGTGTTCACCTACCCGACCTTCACGCAACGTAAACAGTACGAGACGTTTTCGGTCAATGCCAAAGATGCCTCCCTCTTCGAAATGGACCCCACTATCGCCTATCGAATCAACCCCGAAAAGGCCTGCGACATCTTTACCAAATACCGCGTGGGCGTCAAAGAACTGGAGGATGGTTACATCCGAACTTGCATCTACGAGGCGTACCGCACTTGCGCGAACCAATACACCAGCGACAGCCTGATGTCCAGCCGTGCCAACTTCGAAAGCGACGTCCGCACGCGCCTCGAGAAATCGCTCATGGCAGAGGGTTTCATGGTCGAAGAATTCACTTCGAAAATCACACCGCCCAAGTCGCTCCTCGCCATGATTGACGCTAAAAACACCGCCATCCAAAGCGCGTTAAAGGCTGAAAACGAAGTCAAAGAGGCGGAAGCCAACGCCAAAATCGCCGTGGCCAAAGCCGAGGGTAACGCTCGCGCCATGAAGATCAAAGCTGACGCCGAGGCATACTACAACCGCACCATTGCGGCATCTCTCTCAACGATGATCATTCAGGAGGACTGGATCGAGAAATGGGACGGCAAACTGCCCACCTATTCCGGCGGCAACATGCCCCTTATCACCCTCCCCACAGGAAAATAGGCCCCTGAAATCTTTGATTTAAGGCTCTCAGCATCAAAAATCGACCCCCTGTCGAATTTTCACAATCGCCCCCAAAGCCCCTTTTTCTGCCTTCAGAGCCATTATCGCAAAAAATCTTTCAGTCCCCTATTGCACATTTCACAAAAAAGTTGTAACTTTGCACTCGCAAACGTTACACTCGCAAATGGCCCTATTGGTCTTATTGGCCTTATTAGTCCCATTTGCCCCATTTGCCCCATTTGCCCCATCTCGATTATTAACAAACAAACTGAAATAATGGCAGAAGTACAAGAAAACTATGGTGCCGAGAGTATTCAAGTGCTCGAAGGCTTGGAAGCAGTGCGCAAACGCCCTGCGATGTATATTGGTGACATTTCCGTCAAGGGTTTGCACCATCTGGTTTATGAGGTCGTGGACAACTCCATTGACGAGGCGCTCGCGGGATTCTGTAACCACATAGAAGTATCTATCAACGAGGACAACAGCATCACCGTCGAAGACAACGGCCGTGGTATTCCTGTGGACGAACACCCCAAAGAGCATCGCTCCGCACTCGAGGTTGTAATGACCGTCCTCCACGCCGGTGGTAAGTTCAACAAGAACAGTTACAAAGTGTCCGGCGGTCTCCACGGTGTGGGCGTCAGCTGCGTCAACGCACTCTCCAAGCACCTCAAGGTCACTGTCCGCCGAGACGGCAACGTCTATCAGCAGGAATATGCCAAAGGCAAGCCCCTCTTCCCCGTTCGCATCACCGGACAGTATGTTGAGGCCGAAGAAGGAACAGGTACACGCGTACAGTTCTGGCCCGATGACACTATCTTCACCGAGACGGTCTATCAGTGGAACCGACTCGCCGACCGTATGCGCGAACTCGCTTTCCTCAACGCCGGCGTACGTATCACCCTCACCGACAAACGCGAGGCCGCCGTTCCTACCTTCGACGAGGACGGCCACGAGATCAAGAGCGATTGCCCCTACAAGCGCGAGGTCTATTATTCCGAGAAAGGACTCTCCGAGTTCGTTCGTTACATCGACCAGACCCGCACCCCGCTCATCTCAGAAGTCATTCACCTCAACACCGACAAATACGGCACGCCCGTTGAGGTGGCAATGATCTACAACACCGATTTCAACGAGAACGTACACTCCTACGTCAACAACATCAACACCATCGAAGGCGGTACCCACGTGGCCGGCTTCCGCGCTGCACTCACCCGCGTCATGAACAAGTACGCCGAGGAAAGCAAACTCCTCGAGAAGGCCAAGCTTCGCGACAAAGACGGCAAATCCACTATCGACCCCAACGACTTCCGCGAGGGCCTCACTGCCGTCATCTCCATCAAAGTGGCTGAACCGCAGTTCGAGGGCCAGACCAAAACCAAACTCGGCAACTCCGAAGTCATGGGTATGGTCAACCAGGCTGTCAGCGAGGCACTTACCAACTACCTCGAGGAGCATCCCGATGATGCACGCAAGATTGTAGAGAAAGTGATCCTGGCCGCCCAGGCACGTATCGCCGCCCGCAACGCTCGTCTGAACGTACAGCGCAAATCACCCCTCAGCGGAGGCGGACTCCCCGGCAAACTCGCCGACTGCGAGAGCAAAGACCCCGCTGAATGCGAACTCTTCCTCGTCGAGGGTGACTCCGCAGGTGGTACGGCCAAGACCGGACGCGACCGCGTTCACCAGGCTATCCTCCCGCTCCGCGGTAAGATCCTCAACGTCGAGAAAGCTATGGAACACAAGGTGTTCGAGAGCGAAGAGATTCGCAATATCTTCACTGCCCTCGGCGTCACCATCGGTACTCCCGATGACCCCAAGGCGCTCAACCTCAGCCGCATACGTTATCACAAAGTGATTATCATGGCCGATGCCGACGTCGATGGCGCGCACATCGCTACCCTGATCATCACCTTCTTCTTCCGCCACATGAAGGCCGTCATCGACGCCGGTCACCTTTACATCGCCATGGCGCCGCTCTACAAGTGCTCCAAAGGCAACTACAGCGAGTATTGTTGGAACGACCAGCAACGGCATGATTTCATCCTCAAATATGGCGGAGGCGACGAGAAACTCATCAAAACACAGCGCTACAAAGGTCTCGGTGAGATGTCCGATGAACAGCTTTGGGAAACCACTATGGACCCCGAGCGCCGTATGCTCAAACAAGTGACCATCGAGAACGCTGCCGAGGCCGACCGAACCATCGCCATGCTTATGGGCGACGACGTGGCTCCTCGTCGTGAGTTCATCGAGCAAAATGCTACTTACGCTAAAATTGACGCTTAACATCTATTAAGCTATTAAGCTATTCAACTACTAAACTACCATGCTTATGCAACTATTCTTTAAACGCCTTTTCGGCCAACTGCCATCCACCTCTCGCTACGAGAAGAGAGTCAAGAAAATGCAGAAGAAGGTCAAACTTCTGCAAGAGATAGAACAGTCTGACTACTTCAAAGAGTATCAGGAGCTGCGCAGCAAAGTCAACGAAGATAAGTTCCTCCAGAAGAAAGAGGAATACACCTCCCGCAAGTACAAGGACACCGAGTATTACCAGAAACTTGCAGAACTCAAGAAACTCTCCGGCGACCGCAACGTCAAGAAATACTTGAAGGCCACCTCTGATGCCGAGCGCCTCCAACTCGCCGGAAACATCGCCGTCAAAGGCTATCTCCGACTCAAAGAAGAGACCGAGACCCCCGAGTTCAAGGAGAAGAACGCCTTCTGGGCTGACAAAAAACGCTGGCAGCATAGCGAACGCGGGCAAATCGAGGCACGCTATCTCGAACTCCACAACTCAGAGAACATCCGCTTCTACCTCAAGGCCGACAAGCGCAGCCTCGAGTATTTCGAGAGCTGGCAACCCATCTGGAATGCCCCGTTCCGTGAGCCCAGCCTTGAGAAAAACGACTTCAAAGCCGGATTCTGGTTCAAACAGCCTGAACTCAAGCGCGACTTCTCCTATTGCGAGGAAGCACAGGCTTACATGGGTGACCGCAATGTCAACATCCAGAACAGTATCATGTCCATCGTCACCAAGAAAGAGCACGTAACCGCTCCCGCTTGGCACGAGAAAAAAGGCTTCACCATGCACGACTTCGACTACACCTCTGCCGTCGTCAACACTGGCGGAACCTTCGGCATGGCTGTCGGACGTTTCCTGGCCAAAGTGCGCGCAACCGGTAAGTGCCACAGCGCTATCTACCTCGTCGGCGAGAACCGATTCCCCCTCATCGAGATGTACCACTACAACGGCAAACATATCGTCGTGGGCATCACCGACAAGAACGGCAAGGAAGAGCAAGTCCTCCGCGGCATTCGCCCCAACGAGTGGTACGTGATGTCCGTGGCTGTCAACCGACAGGAGATCATCTGGAAAATCAACGACTTCGAGGTCTTCCGTTGCATCAACCCCATGCCTGGACAGAACTTGTACATCACCTGTCAGTCCTTCGCCCCGAAGGATCAGGCCGGTGAAGGACAGCTCGACATCGCCTGGATCCGCGCCTTCGAACGCTAATTGTCCCCTCTACCCCTCCCCTAACTAAGTTAGGTCCGAGGGGTATGAAAACATTTTCAATTTTCAATTTTCCACACGAAGTGATCGTGTGAGTTTTACGAACAAAGAATTTTCAATTTGTAAATGGTTTTCAACCGTGAACATTCCCGCTTCTTCCTCATTGCCGGACCTTGTGCAATAGAGAATCGTGAGATGGTACTCGAGACCGCTGCAGAACTCAAACGGGTCTGCAGCGACCTCTCGATAGACCTTATCTTCAAGTCCTCTTTCGACAAAGCTAACCGCACCAACGTCTCCGCACGGGGCATCGGCATGAAAGATGGGCTGACTATCCTGCAGGAAGTCAAAGATTCGCTCTCTCTGCCTATCCTCACCGACGTTCACGAGTCCTGGCAGTGCGATGAAGTAGCACGTGTCGCCGACATCCTCCAGATTCCGGCCTTCCTCTCCCGTCAGACCGACCTCATTCAGGCCGCAGCACGAACAGGCAAAGTGGTCAACGTCAAGAAAGGCCAGTTCATGGCGCCTTGGGACATGCAGGGCGTCATCAACAAAGTGCGCGAAGCGGGCTCAGAGAAAGTGCTCCTGACCGAGCGCGGCTCGTCCTTCGGATACGGCAATCTGGTCGTGGATATGACCTCCTTGGTCGAGATGCGCCGACTGGGCAAACCCGTGGTTTTTGATGCCACGCATAGCGTACAGAAACCTTCGTCGCAGGCCGGTATCACCGGCGGCAACCGTGAGATGGTGCCTTACCTCATGCGCGCTGCCCTCGCTGTGGGCATCGACGGACTCTTCCTCGAGGTACACCCCAACCCGCCCGCTGCCATCTCCGACGCGGCTAACCAACTGTACCTCAAGGATATACGACCGCTGCTCGAGCAGGCTATAGAGATTGATAAAGTGGTAAAAAACATAAAATGATGAAGTATTCTGACAGAGCAAAAGAGATATTTCAGCAAGAGATAAACGAGTTCCAGCGCCTTAGCGAAACCATCAACGGCGATTTCGACGCTGTCGTGGAGGCTATTCTGGCTTGCAAAGGCAAACTGGTGCTGATGGGAATCGGCAAAACGGGCATCATCGCCCACAAAATAGCCTCGTCCCTGGCCTCTACCGGCACGCATTCCGTCTTTGTTAATGCCGCCGAGGCCATGCATGGCGACCTGGGCATCATCGCTCCCGAGGATATAGTGGTCCTCGTCAGCAACAGTGGCGAGACCTCCGAGATACTCAACGTGCTCGCCCCTGTTCGTCGCATCGGATGCAAGATAATAGCCATGACCGGCAACCCCGGTTCGCATCTCGCCAAAGACTGCGACCTTGTCCTCTCTGTTCATGTGGATCACGAGTCCTGCCCGCTCGGACTGGCACCTACCACCTCCACTACCGCCACACTCCTCATGGGAGACGCGCTGGTGGTTTGTCTTATGGAGAAACGCCAGTTCAAGGCCGAGAACTTCTCCCTCTACCATCCCGGCGGAGCACTCGGCAGACAACTCCTCGGCAAGGTCCGTAACCGCATGTCCACCGCCGTTCCGCGCGTCAGCACCGACGCCTCGTTCATGGAGGTGGTAACCGAAGTGACAGACAAGCATATGGGCACCACCTTCGTCTTCGATGGCGACCAACCCGTGGGTATCATCACCGATGGCGATATCCGACGCACTATCCAAAGGTTCCCCGACCTCAAGGCCGTCAAAGCCGGAGATATCATGTCCCGCAACTACAAACATGTCCCGCAGCAAGCCCTCCTCACCGAAGCCCTCGAACTGCTCGACAAGTACAACATCACCACCCTGGCCGTCACATCAGATGAGGATACCAACGACATCATCGGTATCCTTTCCATCCACCACATCATCGACTTCGTCGGGTAACATGTCAGGACACATACA
>ONXE01000149.1 GCA_900321775.1 uncultured Bacteroidales bacterium | reverse complement strand
ATCAGTTGTCGTTATACGCTGCCGGTAATGCAGCGTTCATCATCTCATAGAGATAAGCCGGGCTTTGGACATAGAGTTCGTTCTCCTCGTCCTGCAAAGCCGGCATGAGAGACGAGTTATAAACGCGCTCCATTGCTTGTTCCAGGCCACAGCCGGTATCTTCCATGACATAGCGTACCAACTCGCTCAAAGCGTAGTCGGTCAAGTAAGTCGCTATTTGATGATGATTTGCCTGTGTCATAGTATTTGTACTTTTGATTTTTTGAGATAACGCAAGGCTTTCTCAGAACCGAAATAATACTGCTGGTCAAGAAACTTATCTTGAAGACCTTTTGCGGCTTCTTCTGCCGTATAGATATTTTGGCGATAACCGGTAATCTGTACTACTACGCCATCGTCGGCAATAGGTCCGACAATGATATCGTAGTCATGTAGAGGCAGTTTATTCTTGCGGTCGCGGTTGGCATCAACAAACACGAACCATTCTACAGTCGCTTTCTCGGGAAAGACTTTGACTTTTAAGTCCGAATGTAAAGCCGATTCATCGAATTCATAGATAATAAGTGTCGCCTTGCCGCCGAAAAGATGCGCTTTCTTGGTCGCCATGCGGATAGCGGTCTCGCGCGAATCCGTGAGATAGAAACCCTTGCCGAAGTCCTTGTGATTCAAACTGCGGGAAAGATCAATCGTCTCAATATCCGTATTAGTACCGTGGAATAGTATCATGCTAATGTTCCTCCGTTTTGGCGACAGATAATGAGCATATCATCAATGGTGTCGTCCATTGATTGCAGGTGCTCCACATCGTAGAACTCCATTAAGAAAGCAAGCGCTTTATATTGCTGCAAATAGCGGAAAGCGGCTTGCCTCGTCATGGAAAACCTGTTCGCAAATGCCTGTATTGCACTCGTCAAAAATGGAATTTCGTACTTACTCATATCGTATCCTTTGCAACTTTTGGCTGCAAAGTTACCAAAAATATTTGAAATACACAAGGATTTCTGCAAGAAAATGCAAATTATTTGTATTTTGTTCTATTCTGGTCCCCATTTTTTGACAAGTTAAACATTTTGTTGATTGTTTCGGGAATGGATATGTGCTATGCAACGCTTTTGTAGATGGCGGAAGGGATAACTCCATCAAGGCCTTGATGGGGCGCTCGAAGTTGTATAATCGAATCCAACGGTCAATTCCCTCCCGTAGTTTCTGCACATTACTTCTGCAACCGATGCTCTGACTAAGGTATTGCCCCTGTCGCATCCTTTCGCTCCTTCAGCACACAAGCCAACAAATACGAGTCCTCTTTCACGTACAACTTCCGCTTGCCCGTCAGCAATAGATTGCCCTCAAGCGTCTGATTCTTAAACTTCTCCTTATACGGAGCATACAACACCGGGTCTTTGTATATGCGTGCAGCCTCTGCCTGAGCCTCACCAAAATGACGCTTCACTGCCCATTCGTGCTCCGTCCACTTGTCCCGAGTACGGGGATTCAGCAACTCCACACTATGCGACTTGCCATATCTGACACGCTCGTACTTGTTGCTGCTCTTATCTATCTTTCCATGCACGGCTTTTACCGGAAATTCATGATCAATTTTATTCATAATTTATCTTTATTTTAGTTGTTAATTTTGTGTCTTTATTCAAAAATCAAAACGTGCGAGTGCGAGATGCGAGACGCTGCAATTCGCTGTCATTCAGCGAGATACAATTTCTCGCATCTCGCACTCGCACGTTTCGCATTACTGCTTAGTCTTCTCGTATTGGCCTTTCATCTGATTGCTAAGTTTCTCATTCTCAACCAAATAGCCCAAGTACTTGTCCACTGTCCGACTTTTTATGCCCATTCTCTCAAGACCAGTCGCATAGGCCTCCGACGTGCTGAATTTTTCTGGCAAAAAACCATACAGCTCACAGGCGCGATTCTCCACGTTCTGATGCCTCGTCTCACTCTCTGGACGCAGTTCCTGCAACTTCTCCTCCTCGTCCGGTAACATCAGCGTCATCAGCGCAGCATGGCGCAGCAACTTCTCACTCAGCATTACCAGTGTGCGAAAATCTTCATCCTGGCAATACACAACATCACTACATTCCCCCGGCTCCTGTCTCAGCATCGTCAGAATGGCACCTATTCGCTTGATGATCACTGCCATACGCTTTACCGTGGCATCGAAGGCGTCGGGGAGATGTAGCTCTTCCATGGCCAGTCGATAGCCATCATCGAACAAATCCCCAAGCTGTTCCGACTGTTCATCAGTCAAACTCCAGAGGATGTCATGCTCCCGTGAATCAAGCCATTCCCAACGTTGGAGCAGTTCCTTGCCAAGTTCGTGAAAAACGCTCACCGCACTGTTTTTCTGAACACGGTCTCCGTTCTTCAGCGCACGGCGGTCAAAAGGAATGATGTCCTCCACCATATACGGCAGAAAGCGACTGGCCAGGCCATTCTCGCGGTTCACAAGCAATGGCTTCAGTTGGTTCGGCGTGCCCGAGAGGATAGCGCTGAGATTCGGAGTGGGTATCTCCGTATAATTTAGCGCATGCGCGCCCGACTTACGCGCGCGACGAATACTCTCGTGCTCAAATGCCTGACGAAACAGGTGAGAGTAATTCCCGAAGTCGTTCTTCCAGATCTGACTCAGCACGTCCATCTCCGTCTCAATCATCAGACCTGTGCCATCGTTCATCGCAAGCAAATCAAGAAACGCAGCCGAAGACGAATTGGCCGGAATGACAGCCGTTTTTCCGCGCAATTTCAGCTTGTCCTGAATAGGAGAAATGAGTTGGTGCATGTAGTTCAACACCCCTTTTCCTGCCGCGGGTGGAGCCACAACCAGGGTCATTAGGGCGGGGGAGTAACTGTGCTGCGGGTTTCCATGCAAAATCCGTACATGCGGCAGCGCGAAACTCGCAGTAGTGAGAGTGCCCAGCAGAAGCATGTCCTGCTGAGTCGGTAACTCGGCGACGCTAATCGCCTTCTCAAGGAACAACGGCAACTGACCATGTTCCAACTCCGTTGTCAGATACAAATCGTCCAACGGAGCAACAAAACGGTTACTTTCCATTAATTAATAAAAATCTTTTGTAGACTTTCTCTACAGGTTAATAAAAACGTGTAGTTAAGTCTTTAGGTCTAATAATTATTAGGGCTCTTAACTCAGCTCAGCACAAAACCAAACCGCCGATTCCACCCCTAATTTATGAAATCGGGTACAAAGATACAACAAAAAATCCATATATGCAAATTTTTTCTCCCAAATCGAACCATATTCTCGTTTTTTCCACTATTTCAGAACCAAAAATAGTGATTTTCCGGAACGAAGATGTACCTTGGCCTTTGACTTTTGACTCTTGCCCGCCGCCTGACTTAAATGTTCATTGTTTACGGCTTTGCCAATCATACCCCTCGTTACTATATTCTTAATGTTATTATTAATTGTTAATTGTTAATTGTTAATTATTAATTTTTAATTGTTAATTGTTGCTTCCCCAACCGTAACATTACCGTAACATTACCGTAAGATAATCGAACGGGCTCCGTACTCTCAATATCTGCGCACCTGCATATCACGTGTGGGTGCGCTTTGCGTGTCTTTGAAAGGGTTGAGTGGTTATGGTTTGCGGTGGTAGATGCGGACGTAGTCAATCTCGTAACGGATGGGGAAGATGGCAGGGTCGTAGGATGTGACGCGGGTGTCGAGTGCGAGGTTGATGAGCAAATAGAAGGGGCGGTGGAAAGGGTTGATACCCGGACTGCCGCCTTTGCCGTTGACGGTTTTAGAAAGGGGAATCTCGTTGAGGAGTTCGTCGTCCAAATAGAGGCGGATGAACTCGTTGTCCCAGTCCATGCGCCAGACATGGAAGCGCGACGCCCATGTGGGGTCGTTGGCGGTGAAATGGTCGAGAGGCCAGTAGGAGTCGTCCCAGCGGGTGTCTTCTTCGGTTTTTCCCGCCCAGCAGGCGTTGGCAAGGATAGTGGGTCGGCCGTCCAGTTGGTAGTATTCCAGCATGTCTATCTCGCCGTTTCCGGGCCACGGAAGCGAGCTGCCGAGCAGCCAGATGGCAGGCCAGGCGCCGGCGCAGACCGGGATACGGGCACGTACCTCCACGCGACCGTAGAGAAAACTGTAGTGTCCCCGGGTGATAATCGAACCGCTGGTGTACTGCACGCGCTCGCGGCACAAGCGCCAGTTGCCGCTCTCGGGATCGTAGTCGGGGCAGGCAAAATTGGCAGGAGTGGCCTCAATAACAAGCACGCCGTCCCGTTTGGCCACATTAAGAGGCGTATAGTACTGCGCTTCGTAGTTGCGCACAAAGCCCTGCTCGTAACTCCATTTGTCGGGGTCAGGACGGCCGAAACCATCGAACTCGTCTTGCCAGGCGAGGGAGTAGCCATTTAATTGACGATTGGACGATTGACAATGGACAATTGAAAATGGAACAAGGAACAAAGAACAAAGAGCAATGACGAAGCGAGTCATGATTCGGGGTCGGTTTCGATGATGTATAGTAGGAGCATCCAAACGAGGAAGATGAGGATAGAGTCCATGCGTTCGAACAGATCGTCGAAGAGCAGGGAGAAAGTAAAAAGGAACGCGAGTGCGTGCGCGGAGAAATGTGCGCGGCCGCGATAGACGCGCGGGATGAGGACAAGGGCTGCCAAGAGCAGGACGACGGCCAAGGGTCCGAGGCACATCCACGTGCTCAGATACTGACAATGCGGGCCAAACTGCTGCGTGAGGAAATAGT
>ONXE01000114.1 GCA_900321775.1 uncultured Bacteroidales bacterium | reverse complement strand
TTCGCCGTCTGCCTGAGGTCAGTATGTAACGAAATACCTGTCAACTCTCAACTTCTCTTACCACTGCGGCACATATGTACTGCAGTTGTTCTTCGTCCAGTTCGGTGTGCATAGGCAGCGACAGCACGCACCTCGACAGTTCCTCTGCAACCGGGCATCCCCATTTCCCATTCTCCATTTTCCATTTTCCATTTGCATAGGCTTCCTGCAGATGCAATGGAACGGGGTAGTACACCATCGACGGCACGCCATCCGCCGCAAGCAACTCGCGCACCCTGTCGCGGTTGCAGCCCACCAGACGCAACGTGTACTGATGGAACACATGTGTGCTCTTCTCGTCCCGCCACGGCAGCAGGATGTGCTCGTTTCCCGCCAGCGCCTTGTCATAGTAAGCCGCTGCGGCCTGTCGGGCCTTGGTGTACTCCTCCAAATGTGGCAGCTTGGCGTCCAGAATAGCCGCTTGGAGAGCATCTAAACGGCTGTTCAAACCGACCATGTCATGATGATAACGCACTTTCGAACCGTGATTGGCAATCTGCGTCGCGCGTTCAGCCAGCGCATCGTCGTTGGTAAAAATAGCACCGCCGTCGCCGTAGCAGCCCAGGTTCTTGGAGGGGAAGAAACTGGTGCAACCCATATCACCCATACACCCGGCCTTGGCGATGTGCCCGTCAGCGAAACGATACTCCGCTCCAATGGCCTGGCATGCGTCCTCCACAACGCGCAGATGATGCTCGCGCGCTATCTCCAGTATCGCCTGCATGTCGGCGCATTGGCCGAACAGATGAACCGGCACGATAGCCTTCGTCCTCGGCGTGATAGCCCGGCGTACCGCCTCTACGTCGATGTTGAAACTGTCAGGATTGACATCCACCAGCACCGGCTTCAAACCCAGTACCGCCGCTGCCTCAGCCGTAGCAACAAAAGTAAAAGACGGTGTGATCACCTCGTCACCCGCGCTGAGTCCCAAACTCATCAGGGCTATCTGCAACGCGTCCGTGCCGTTGCCCACAGGAATCACGTGCTTCACACCCAGCCACGAGGCCAGATGCTCCGCAAACTCACCCACCTTCGGGCCCTTCACAAAAGCCGCAGAATCAATCACTTCGCGGATGCCTGCGTCTATGTCCTGCTGAATATGACGATACTGCGTCTGCAGGTCCACCATCTGAATCGTTCTCATTGGTTCTTCTCAATCAGATATTCCACTTCCGTTGGCGAGAAACGCACGCCTTTGATATACTTGGAGCGATGTATGTGCTTGATTGTCAGTTTGTCTTCGCCCGCTTGCGGATAATCGCAATAGACTGTGATGTCCTTAGCGGAGATGTCGTTATAATGACTCTGACTCACCCTCACCGTCACTTCTACCTGAGGTGGGAATAGCCGCAGGTTGTAACCCGCAGGCACTTTCCGCGTCTCAATGTGCATCGTGTACTTGCGTTCATTGTAGCGCTCAATGTAACTGCCGTCGATATGGTCCGGCGACAGGCCGATGATCTTGGCCGTACCGCTACCTTGAATAGCAGAGGGCAGTTTCTGCATGATCTGGTCATGCGCTATGTGCACCTTGCCGGCGCTGCCTTTGATTTGGTCCGACAAGTCGAACACCACCACCGACAGCCCTTCGTTTTGCTCTATCAGCCTTCGTCCGGCGTCACGTATCGTCACGTCCAACTGGTCCGGCAATGCGGGCTCAAACACCACGTCCTGCGGAATACCCGAATAGCGGATAGGCACATGCAGTGTAGCCTCACGTTCCGAACTGATTGCATGCCCGTACCACATCACTCCCGCCACCAGCACAAAGCATACAAACGTCACCGCGTCCCACGAGAACAGAAAATTCTTCGTCGCACGCAGTACTCCAACCACTATCTCACGCAGTTGCTCCATCCTAAACTCTTAACTCTCAACTTTCAACTTTCAATTTTCAATTTTCAATTTTCAACTTTCCTTCTTCTCTTCTTTAGGCTCTTCTTTCTTTGCCTTTTCCTCTTTCTTCACAGGCGCTGCTTCCGGCTCCAGGAAAACCGACGATTTGTCGATACGGATAACCACGTCTTTGGCAATCTCCACCTGGAAAATGTCACCATCAACACTCTTCAGCTTGCCGTGCAAACCGCCTGCGGTAACCACTTTCTGGCCCGCGCGCATGCTGTCGCGTTGCTTCTCCAGTTCTTTCTGTTTCTTCTGCTGAGGGCGAATCATAAACAGCCACATCACCACGAAGATCAGAATCATCATGATCCAAAAACTCCAGCCGCCGCCTTGCGCACCGGCTTCTGCCTGCAGTAAAATCAATAAGTACTTCATAATTGTATTGTTTTGTTGTTAAATTTGCAAAAATCTCCATATCTTTTAGCTACCGCCTCCGTACCTTCTGCGGACGAAGTGCAGTACTGACTCATTCCTCCAGAGTAACGGCTTTCAGCAGTTTGTTCTCGGCTTTCAGTTCCTCAATAACACTGTTCAGAATACCGTTCACGAAACTTGAACTCTTCTCCGTGCTGTATTCCTTGGCCAACACCAGATACTCGTTGATCGACACTTGCAGTGCGATAGACGGGAACTCGATAATCTCGGCCAGCGCTACCTGCAGGATAATCAGGTCCATGTACGCCACGCGCGACATATCCCAGTTGCGCAGGTGCGACTCTATCATCTGCATGTATTCGTCGTGACCGGCAATGGCTTTCTGCAGCAACTCCTTGGCAAAAGACAACTCCTCTTCCGTGTCAAACATTTCCAGTAGCGACTGGTCTTTGCCGCTGTCTTCGGTGAAACGCTTGATGGTCTTGAACACGTACGAAATCACCACGTTGGCATCCACCACCCAGTCGTTGCCGTCCAAAGCTACTTCCAACTCCTCCAATGCCGTCTCCAGTTCGTCATTATCCGCCAGCACGTCCACGAAAATCCGCCGCCACACCATCTTGTCGTCAGCATAGGTGGGCTCCTCCAGGGCTTGATACTCGGCAAAAAAGTCCGTAGCTGTTATCTGTTTGAATAGCGCCCGCAACGACTCATGCGCCACATCCCAACTGTAACCTTTCTCCTTCAGATAACCGCGCAACTGGCGATTGTTGAAGATCTGCTGCGCAAACTTGTTGTTGATGAAGTTCCGGTGAGGCTGAAACGGCTCGTGAAGTATCGCCGCACGCTCTTTCTCCTGCTCCTCACGCTCTTCATACAACGTCGTCATCTCGTTCACAAAGTCCAACAACAGCATGTACAGACTGTAGGTGTTATCGAAACTCTTCAGCAGTTCTTTCTTTGCCGCCAACGGTGTACTTCCCTCGTCTTTGTAGTAGGCGAAGAGGGTCTGAATAACTTTTGAACGTACCAATGTTCTGTTTATCATCCTTATCTCGTTTATTATTTACTTTTCCTTACATTATATATCCGCGCATACCCGCGCTACACGAGCGCACGCGTAAAACGCTGCAAAATTACAAAAAAGAAATGACATGACCAAATTTTTTGACTGAAAAATGCCATTCCTAACCCATTTTGAACATTTTTCTTCCAAAAAGTGTGTTTTTATGAGAAAAATTGACGACTTTTTGACAAAAGCAGGTACTTTGGCACAGTTTTTGTACTTATTATTGTGGTTTTGAAACAGCCCGAAGCGTCTTCTTGTGGCTGCTATTGAGTTAAACAGGCTTGAAGACGCGTGCATCGGGATTCTGGAGAAGGGTTCATCGGGACCTGGTGAAGACCCCTCCGTACTCTCTCCGATACAACCAAAGTCAAAAGTCATAAGCATACGTCTCCCGGCATTATCCGAACAGGATTTTGCCGGGAGTTTTTTTGTGCTTTGATTATCAGCAACTTGAATACTGTTGAACCCCGAAGTGTTAAGAGTGGTGTACTGTTTGGTTCAAGAAGAAATCTCTCTTCTTTATGGCAAGTTTTCCAAAACAAATCTGTAAACCATTGAAAATCAACAAAAACACGTTTTTGGCTAAAGAACAAAGTTTTCTTTTTTTGATTTTTTTAAAATTTTTTTGCAAAAAAGTTTGCATATATGAAAAATATTTTGTACCTTTGCAGCGGATTTTGAAAGTGCCAATTATGGTACTTCTTTTTTCGCCCTGATTATTAACGTAATAACGAAATAGTAACACACAGGGTCCCTTCGGGGACACTCAACAAACAAGCATTTTTGAACAATGATTCAAACAATTGTCAAGCGTGACGGCCGAATCGTCGGCTTCAACGAAGAAAAAATCAAGACCGCTATCCGTAAAGCAATGCTTGTGACGGAAAAAGGCGTTGATGAGGACCTCATCCAGCGTATCGTGGACAGAATCTCGATACAAGGCAAGGAGCAAATGTCCGTTGATCAAATTCAGGACCAGGTCGAGCTCGAGCTCATGAAATCGCCGCGTAAGGAAGTGGCCAAAGGCTACATCGCTTACCGCAACCAGCGTGACATCGCCCGCAAAGCCAAGACGCGTGAGGTGTTCCTCGAAATCATCGCGGCCAAGAAAACCGACGTGACCCGCGAGAACGCCAACATGAACGCAGACACTCCTGCGGGCATGATGATGAAGTTCGCCAGCGAGTCCACCAAGCCTTTCGTGGACGACTATCTGCTCTCGCCCGACGTACGCGACGCCGTGCGCCACAACCTCCTTCACATCCACGACAAGGACTACTATCCCACCAAGTCACTCACCTGTGTTCAACACCCGCTGGACAACATCCTCAAGAACGGTTTCATCGCCGGTCACGGTGAGAGTCGTCCCGCCAAGCGCATCGAGACAGCTTCCGTCATTGCATGTATCTCTATGGAGACGGCACAGAACGAGATGCACGGTGGACAGGCTATCCCCGCCTTCGACTTCTACATGGCACCCTACGTGCGCGCGTCATATATAGAAGAGGTGAAGTACATCGAGAAACTCACGGGTGAAGACCTCAGCGACCTCTACGACGCACCTATCAAAGACTACCTTACTGCCGAACTGGCCGGTTTGGTGGGCAAAGAGCGCTATTTCCATCACGCCATCAACCGCACCGTCAGCCGCGTACACCAGGCTATGGAGGCTTTTGTGCACAACATGAACACCATCCACTCCCGCGGTGGTAACCAGGTCGTGTTCTCCTCTATCAACTACGGAACGGACTTCTCCGCAGAGGGACGCTGCGTCATCCGCGAAATCCTCAAGACCACCTACGACGGCGTAGGCAATGGCTCTACCGCTATCTTCCCCATCCAAATCTGGAAGAAAAAACGCGGCGTCAGCTACCTGCCCGAGGATCCCAACTACGACCTCTACCAGCTGGCCTGCAAGGTAACGGCTCGCCGTTTCTTCCCCAACTTCGTCAACCTCGACGCACCATTCAACCACAACGACAACTGGCGCATCGACGACCCCAACCGCTACAAATGGGAGGTCGCTACCATGGGTTGCCGCACCCGCGTCTTCGACAACCGCTACGGAGAGAAGACTTCCATCGGACGTGGTAACATCTCGTTCTCGACCATCAACATCGTTCGCCTGGCCATCGAGTGCATGAACATCCAAGACAAGGAATCGCGTATCAACGCCTTCTTCGCCAAACTGGACAATCTGTTGGAAATCACTGCCCTCCAGCTGCACCAGCGCTACGAGTTCCAAAAGACCGCTATGGCTAAACAGTTCCAGCTCGTAATGAGCAAATTGTGGGTCGGAGCAGAGAACCTCAAACCCGAAGATACTATCGAGTCGGTCATCAATCAGGGTACGCTCGGTATCGGCTTCATCGGCTTGGCAGAGGCGCTCATTGCCCTGATTGGCAAGCATCACGGCGAGTCCGAAGAGGCTCAGGAACTGGGTCTGCGCATCGTCTCCTACATGCGCAACCGCCAACTCGAGTTCAGCCAGAAATACGAGCACAACTACTCCATCCTCGCCACTCCCGCCGAGGGTCTGGCTGGTCGCTTCACCAAGCAGGACAAGAAGGACTTCGGAATCATTCCGGGTGTTACCGACCGCGACTATTATACCAACTCCAACCACGTGCCCGTGTATTACCACTGCTCGCCCCGTCACAAGGCCGAGATCGAGGCTCCGTACCACGCACTCACCCTCGGCGGACATATCTTCTACGTCGAGATCGACGGCGATGCA
>ONXE01000136.1 GCA_900321775.1 uncultured Bacteroidales bacterium | reverse complement strand
GGAAGCCGCTATTTGGCTACAGGCCAGAAAGTACAGTAAATCAGATGATTTCACTATAGATAGAACGTGCTGCTTCGAGAACCTGTTCGTCGGTGAACAGGTTCTCATTTATTCACTTACAAACTCAATTGCGTCTTTCCGTGGGTGGAGGAACTCAAACTCAAGGGTTCTAATTAAGCCATCCTTTAATGTGTAAGGAGGAACAAAACCTGTGTTCATAGCTTTGGTCGCATCGAACTGAGTGGTGGCGCAGAACTTCTTTACACGTACTGAACTAATTGATAGTTTCTTTCGAGAAATCATGGCGACCAGGTCAAAACATTTACCGCCTAACATTCCGAGCCAATACGGGAAGTGAATGTGAGGGATATGCTTACCTAACACCTGCCCAACCAGTTCCACCATCTCGTTCATGTTAATATCCGGTTTGTCCACGTAGTTGTACACATTATACCCGTCTTCCATCGTTTCGATCATGAACTTCACAAAAGCCACGATATTGCCAACGTACGCCATGCTCTTCACATTTGTTCCCTTGCCAACCATCAGAAAATGTCCGTTTTGTATCTGAGAAAGCAAGTTATAGACATTCCCCCTATTCCGTTCGCCGAACAGCACAGTTGGTCTTACGATATTGATGTTCCAGTCCCGATGCGTTTCGCACCATTCAGTCAACACCTTTTCCGCCTGCACTTTGCTTTTCCCGTAATGATTGAACGGGTCCTTGGGATGGTCTTCATTGGGATTGTTCTTGTTCAACCCATAAACAGACACAGAGGAAAAGAAAAGCATACGCTTGACACCGTTCTTCTCCATCGCCCTTAATGTCACCTTCATACCCTCTACATTTGTTTCGTAGTACAAGGATGTCGGTTCTACATCATCACGATGCTGAGCTGCAAGTAAAACCACGATATCAGTACCCTTAAGCATCCTGTCGAGATCTTCCTGGCTCCGAACATCCCCTAGTTCCGTGAACTGAGGGAAGAACTGACTCGGCAACAAGTCGATATTATGTAACTTGTAGTTCGAATCATCTTTCAGGTAGTCCATTAAGCGGGTACCCACAAAACCGCTACCGCCAATTATTGTGATTTTTTTCATATATCTTCAGTTAGTAATTTTTCGTATTCTTTCAGGCATGAATCCACCATACCTTCTCTGGTAAACAATGAACAATAGCGTTCGTACGCGTTCTGCGCAAATTTGGCATAGTTGTCCGATTCAAAGACAGTAAGTATTCCCCGCGCCAAGTCTTCAGCGTCCTCAGTGTTAACATTGATTCCGGACACGCCATCGGCATTCACCCAAGAGACTCCCGAGCCGGGGATTTTTGTCGCAACACACGGTTTCCCGTATGACATCGCCTCAATAAGAACCCAGGCAAACGCTTCGGTTTTCCAGATAGAACTGACGCAGAACGCATCACAGGAGGCATAATACAGCGGCAATTTTTCCGATTCTATACGCCCGGTGAAGATGATTCTGTCCGTCATTTTCTGGTCCCAAACCATCTGTTTGAGAGACTGTTCCAGCGGTCCTTCGCCGCCAATGATACACTTGTAATCTTCCGGCAAGTATTTAAATGCTTCAATCAGATGTTTGAAGCCTTTGTATTCCACCAGTCGTCCCAACGAGAATATGATTTTTTTAGCTCCAATCTGATCTCGAAATGCCTTTATCTCATCTTCCCCCACTGGAGTTGCCGGTATTGTTCCCAAAGGAATAGCCACACACTTGTTTCGTCCATTCTCCAAATCGGAGGACTCACTTATGTATTTTGGCGAGGTTCCTATAATCACATCCGCGCGCTTGATGAGCCACTCCTGCAAAGGACGATAGAAGACTAACGCCCTTTTCTGGGCAAGTATATCGCTGTGCCAATGAAGCACCACTTTCCCTTTGTAACCGGAGAGTCTCAATGCCAGCCCCGCCATAGGGTCCGGATGGTGAATATGGATGATATCGTAGTTTGCGGCCATCTTGCGCAACTGAACTATCATATCGGGACTTATCTTGGTGGACAACATCGTAAACCATGAGCGGCAGACATACACAGACGAGTTCTCGTTCAGCCTAACGACAGGTTGCTCACAACCCGCCGAGGCACACAACATATCACAACGGATTCCCCGTTCGGAGATACCTTCGCACAAGTCATATTCCAACTTTTCGACACCTCCCCGAATCGGATAGAATTTTCCGAGTTGTAGAATCTTCATCTGTTTGCTGTTTTTTGTATGTTTCATATTGTTCATGATTGCATAATCAGTTGTTTAGCCATAGCCATTCTGGCCATGATTCTTGTTGTGAGGGATCGGCGGCTGCGATGCAAGATATTACGTGAGACGATGGTTTCCGTCTTATCATGCCTGCGATATAACACATATTGAGTGTCGGAGATAAAACGCACCGTGCCCGTTTTCTCGGCCACCATACCGAGCCACCAGTCGTGTTTGATAAGTTCATCGTTCTTCGGCCAAGGTTTAGCACGCTCAACTACCGACCGATGCATAGCCATCAGACTGCCGTAGAAACCGCACCGTAGCAGATTGTGCCATAATCCTTCCCTCAGGCCATACAACTTGAAAAGCGAAGGATAAAGGATCTGAAGCGACTCATCCACCACTTGACAATCTGTAACGACCAAATCGGCCTTTCTTAGTTCCTCAAGACAGCGTTCCACCCTGCCCGGTAGCCAGACATCGTCTTGGTCGGAAAGGAAGATGATGTCGCCTTTTGCAGCATCTAGTGCGTAGTAGAAATTACGAGTCGAGCCGAGCGGTTCGTGTGGCGGAAGAAGACGTATACGCGGGTCGCCTACTGCCTGAATAATAGCAAGCGTAGCATCGGTAGAACCGTCATCCGAAACAACGATTTCGTCCTTCTCACCCAATTGAGCGAGAATGCTACGCAGTTGCTCTTCCACAAAAGCCGCACCGTTATATGTCGCCATGCACACCGATATCATTGTTTGGCAATAAAGAACCGAATTTTCCAAAACCAGAATTCAAGCCACGAGCGAAAAACCTGGGGATGGGACGCGGCATATGCAATACGTGCCTTGCGCATGCGTTCCTTCATCAGCGGTGAGAAAGAATAAGCTTGTGCGCCCACTTCGTTGTCACCGTGCTGACGATACAACACCGTTTGCTTGTAAACCGGCACGACATGTCCGCCGGAGAGCAATGTGCGCATCGCTATCTCAGCGTCATGCATATAGGCGTGTTCTCCGAACGGAAGAGACACTCGGCGCGCTGCCTGGTTACACAACATCGCACAACCCGTCACGCTGTTACCGATAGCCAAATAGTTCACATTGTAGTCAATGAGTTCTGGAACGATGAATGAATACTTCCAGAACGACTCGGCAATGGTATTCAGGTGCTCGTCCACAACCCTCAAATCGGTATGAACCACTATCGGACAATCCTTCCCCCATTTAGCCTCGGCCTGCCGCATCGCCTCCATCTGTATCGCCAGTTTATCCGGTAGCCACACATCGTCCTGGTCGGCAAAAGCAATATAATCCGCCTGGTCTGCCTGTTCGAAAAGCCGTTCAAACGAACGCATCGCACCGAGGTGGTCTAAAGTGTCATCACGCGTCACGAGACGCCATTCCGTGAAAGTCTGATTCTTGAGACTCTCTTTGAACTCGTCCAACCAGGGACCGTTACCATATGTACTGAGCAGAATATCTATCATTTACAACGCTATTAATACCGTCAAAAAGGCATATTGAATGTTTTGTACGAGGTTGCCAAGCAACTCTTCCTGGTGGAACTGCGTACACAATGCAGTCAAAACAATCGCATACACACAGGTTGCCCAAACTTTCCCTTGGCGATGCCATCTATACACCCACCCGCTTACAATGCCAAACGCATATGCAAAAAACGCAAGTCCCTTATATCCAAAGTCCAGGAAAAAAGGCTGCATGACCGTATATGTGTTGGTTTCTACCGGCACATTGATAAATGGCTGTAGACGTTCCATGACTTCGAACGGCCCCAATCCCAAACGATTGAGAATATGGTAAATCATGAAGAAGCTCCTTTCGCCCCATTCCGACGAAACACTTTCCGGCATATAACAGAAGGCAACAGGAGAGGATGTGACGTAAATGGCGAAAAACTCGCTGAATGACATCAAATCCTGCGCATCTGTTTCAGCGTATGTTCGAATCAGTGTAAAAAAATACGCTCCCACAAGTGCCGCTAAAACAGTCACACCGATATGCCACATTCTTAGCACACCTTGTTCATACAGCAACCATGCAGCCACCAATACGATAAAAACAAAATACCCCTTTTCCATGACAGAGGCGGCTGTGAGCACATTGAGTCCTACAACCAGCAGCACACTCCACCACGGCAGTTGTCTGCGCCAGTAAAGTGACGTCACAAATAGCACTTTATTCACCACAAACGCCAAGCCGAGCTTCCCATAATCCTTTTCTTCCAATGCAAGGTCTCGCAAAGCACGCACCATTTCGCCGCCACTTGACCAATGCATCTCGTTTACATTGTGCCATACGGACAATAAATAAAGGGGAGTCAGTACAACGGATACAGCAAGAAGTCCATAAAACACCCAAAGCCCTAACTGACCGGGTTTATGCTCTTTGGAAACGGAAGAAACATCGCAGGGCCAATAGACAAAAAAGGATGTAATCGCGACGATGGGAATCCATATCGCCAAACTGTACCACAATCGCGACGTTGTCGGGAACAACGATTCGGCTGTCACCCAAAGCATCAGCAGAAGGATTCCCCAATGCAACAGATGGATGTTCCAGGGCGCAAACCATCCGGTACGAGTAAGGGGCTGCGAAAATGCGTCGAGTTGATACCAACGGTAGGCAAACCAGCCTATCGTCACCAACAGAAACAATATGACGAACAACGTCACCTCCATCACCGCACGATTCGTTTTTCTGCGCCACGAGGCGAACAGATAATATAGATTCCTCGCGTCAATTCGCGAAGCGACTCCTTTGTCGCATCGGTCATCACACACGTTCCGTCCAGGCGGAACACACGGAAAGTGGATTCCTCCTCCACTTCCTTGATTCCTACGCCCGAGCGGGGATTGGTGGTATAGAGCGCTTTCTTGGGGTCAACGTCTGAAACAGCAAACAACAGCAGGAAACGATCGGAAGTCTTGGGCAGGAGTTTGGTGTACTGATAATAAGAGCCCTCACGCGTCATCGTCGGATGCAGACCATAGGTATAGCCCTCGGCGTCAAAGCCTTGATGAAAAAACAACGAATGCTCTGCCGTGCGCATCACCTCCCATTCGCTCTGCGCGTCA
>ONXE01000175.1 GCA_900321775.1 uncultured Bacteroidales bacterium | reverse complement strand
CCACAGTCAGGTCGGTGATAGCCAATTCGCGGCCGGCGGTGGACTGCAGGAACTGGTAGTCGTTGCCGCCCAAATAGAGCGAGGTGGACTGAGTGATACCCGTCGCATTCGTCACGCCACGCAACTGGAAATGGTTGTCCTCATCAAGCCAGTTGCCGGCTATGGGTTCACTGAATCGGAGGGAGATATTGTCCTCGAGGGTGAGTATCCCGTTGGCGGGCTGTGCTTTGCCGAAAAGCACCGGCGGACGCGTGTCTTTGATACCACTCACCACAGGCGACGACTTGCTGACAAACCCTGATCCGTAGCGGCAGAACGACACCGCACGCAGGTCGTAACCGAGTTCCTTCGGGTCGCGGTCTCCGTAGAAACGGAAGGGGGTGATGCGGCCGTTCTCAATCTTGGCTTTGTTGCCCGTGGCCTGCTCATAGAGGCTGTCGTCGGCGTAGAACGAGCACTGGTTTACCCACGCATCGTCGTTCTCGGTGGACAGTTTGTACTGGAACTCGATGTGGTCGAAGTTCTTGTGATTAAGGTTGAATCCGTCGATGGTCACCGGCAGGTAATAGCCTATCGAGTCCTTGGCGGAGAGCGTGTTCATCACCCATTTGTCGCGCGGGAAAGCGATAGACACAGGTGACGACTCCGGCTGGTAATGAACGGAGAAGTTCAGCAGCGAATATACCTTCGGACAATCGTCTATCGACAGCATCAGCTCCAAATCGTTGTAGTCGTCCACTGTACCGCGATACACCTCAATGGTCTTGACGATAGGTTGTCCTGTCGCGATAAAGAGCGGATAACCCGCCGCCAGGTTCTGCCCGTCCATGTACACCCGAGCACCATCGGGGTTGCCTCCGGAGAGACTCAGATGCATAAACTCGCCTTCGGAGCTTTTTCCCGTCTCCACTTGTCCGTTGTTGGCCAGAGTGATGTGGAAGATAGCGGGTTGGTCGGGCGCTATATTGGTCTGCTCGTAGGTGTCCAACGACATCTCGGGCTTGGTGGCATAGAGCGTTGCGTTGCCCAGCACAGACGTGCCACGGTTGTAGAAGATGCTGCGCTCTTCTCCCTCGTGCGGGCAATAGCTGCTGCCGCCTTCGGTAAAGAAAACATAACTGCCGTATATCTGATCGCTGCTGGACATCTCTGTAGCTCGTCGTACTGCGGCAGACGAGTTCACATACACGCTGTCCAACGAAGCTTTATACACCGACACCGCTATATCGCCGCGGGGGTCAGGCGAAAGGGTAAAGCCCGCTTTCTTGCTTACGTTACCGTCAATCGAGTGAGATTTGTCGTTCTTGTATTCAAGGATGGGGGCGAAGATAACCTTCCAGTCCGTGCTATTCGTCTTGCCGTTGATGGAGTCCGGTTTCATATTTTCACTGACCCGTTCGTTGTTGCCGTTCTTCGACCACTTACGGAACTCTTCGTCAAGCACTTTTCCGACGCTCTTGCCTATGGTCTCATCGCCCAAGTGCCTGAAGAATGTTAACACGTCGTTCGTTATCTGGCTGCCCGCTGCCAAGGCTGCTTGTCCTGCTTTCTTCCCAAGCATATCCAAGCCTGTTTGAGGCAGACGGCTATAACCCACTCCGTAGCTGTAGTTGTCGTTGTGGGTGAAGGTAGATCCTCCGCTCACGTGCCATGTGCCTATGTATTGCCCGCTCATGCGTGCCATGACTTTCTCTTTCTCGTTGAGATAAATGGCTCCTATCCATTGGGTAATCGATTTGTTGAGAGCACCCACTTCGTCCACATAGGAGCTGGTACTCTGAGAGGGCACAAACATCTCGTACGAATCGCTTTGGAGTGTATCCCGCAGCGAGAGTTGGACACTATCATACAGCCAGTAAACCGGCTCGTTACGCTGGTCGGCCGCGGCTTGGGCTGTCTCTTCATCGGGGAAATATTCCAGCAGGTTCTGCCTCTGTCGTGCCAACCCGGGGATAAGCGTGTTGAGGATGTAATGCTGCGTATAGACAAACGAATTATTCAGTCGGCCGCCAAGAACGGTCTTTTGGCCGCGAACCAGGTAGTAGTGGTTACCCAATGTGTCAGTACCCTCCGCTACCAGTTTGAGTATGCCAGCCTGATAAGCAGGTTGTTTGGCTTCCCACAAGCTGTCGGATATCAGTGCCACCGACTCGGCCAAACCGGTCACTACGCTACGTGTTGCGCCAAGGAAGATATCGGCGTTGCCTCCCACATTACCATAACTGCTACCGGTGCTGATTCGGTCGGAAGTGGAGAACTCGTAGCTGTACTTGGTGGTGTTGTCCGATTCCCATGTCAGCGGTATGGCGATAGTGAATCCTCGTTGCGTGCTATATGTCGCTCCGGCGTAGGTTCCCGCCCCCAAAGGCACGGACACCACACCTATGTCCTGCGTGATACCCGTGGAAAAGGCCAAACCTATCTTGGCTCCCAACTTCCAATAGGTGCGCGTGCTGTAATTATACTTGTACGTACTGCCCGACTCGACCCATGAGGAACTGCCATGTCCGCCCGGGTCGCGGATGATGTCAACTATCTGAAGCCCGGCATCCGTTGAACGCAATGTGTTGTTGAGAATGATGTTTCCGCTCACGTACGCCTCGAAGACGTCTGTCTCAACGGTGTTGCCTTCGGTCTGCAAGGCCACGCTCACAGTCTTGAGGGCATTTGTTCCTGTATTGGTCACGTCCAGCATGTCCACCTTCAGGAGCACGTTCTTGTTCTGTCCAAGGCTATCCAGCTGGAACGTCTGACTCTCTACGGTACTATGCATACCATTGCGGACGACGGCACTACCGCGGCGGACCGGTACACGGTCCACACGGCCCGATTGGTGGGTATTGTTGTACCAATACTCCTCGAAAGCCGAGAGCATAAACTGGTACTGCCGGTTGTAGAGGAAAATGGGATAACCCATCGTATAGAAGGTCTCACCGTTCTCGGTGTTATATATCTTCAGTTCTTTGGTAGCGCCCGTGATGTCGGTATAAGGCATCACTTCCTCTCCGTACCCTTCTTTTTGCTGTCCGTAGAGGATCTGCGTCATCTTGACTTGCACCGATGAGCGGTAGATACGGTCATACACCGCATTGTAGCGTACCGTCCGCCCGTTCAAACTGTCGGTGCGTTCCGTGAGGGGCGCTTTCGAGAGGTCGAAGGTTTCGCTGCCCTGTCCGACGGCGAACAACGTGGCGTAGCCTCTGGCTGTAGCCTGCACCACTTTGTACTTAACGGGGAAGAGGTCCACTGCATACTCGCCCGTCACTATATCCGGGCGGATGATGATACGCTTTTGTTCAAAGGTAGTCTGTGTGCCTTCGATAGCATAATGGAGCGTGTCGCGTGTCAAGTCATCGGGGTCGTGGACGATATGAGCCGTATTGTCGCCCTCGAGCTGCAGAACCAATTGCAGGTCGTCGCCCAGATTGTTCTTACCCAGGCCGAAACCGTGCTTGAGCGCTTTCTGGTCGTTACCGCCGGCCACGCGACCCAAGAGGCGCACTTTGGTCGTGTCGTAGAAGCGCACACCGTCCAGCGGTTTGACGAGTGAGAAGGTGGTGTCGCCTTCGGTGACAAACAGCCAGCCGTCACCCGTATGATAGATTGTGCCGTTACGTTTCACTGTGTCACCATTGAGGATAAACAAGGCATCAGCCACGGGTATGGTAGAATGGTGATAGAGCACCCGTCCTGACACGCGTGCGCTGCTGGTGTTGACAAACGTCACTGCGCCCGCGATAGCGTTGTCGGCGCTCAAACTGACAGAAGCCACGCCCGATGAGGTGTTGTTGTAGCTGAAGGTACCGTATTGGGAGGTTGGCGTCACAGTATAGACTGTTCCGGACGAGAGGTTGTACGTCAAGCAATCGAAGACATAGGCACCATCGGCACCCGTGGTGATGGTCTTCAGCGTGTTTCCTCCCGCTGACAGGCTGACCTGTACCGCCGCCATGCCACAATTGTCGGGCATCACGACCGTACCGCTTATCTCCCCATAGGGCGAGCGCCAGCCCTCATCCGTAGCCGAGTTCTCGGACGCTTGACCGTTGCAATTGACTCTGGCCACTACTGTGTACTCATAATGCATGTCGGGGACGGCAGAGGTGTCGAACCACGTGTTCTCCGAACCCCGATAGATGGTATCGGCAGAGGCGGAAGAGTTTTTAGGGATACGCAGCAGCACAAACTCATCCACTG
>ONXE01000215.1 GCA_900321775.1 uncultured Bacteroidales bacterium | reverse complement strand
AAAAAATTGCGCAACTTGCGCTATTTGCACAACTGCGTGGTTGTAGTGTGGTGAGGTGGGGGAAAATGAATTGTTAGAAATTGCTAATAAAATATTTCGTAGTTGCTAATAAAAAATTTCACAATGATTAAAAGGTCTATATTTCAGCGAATTGCGAGCAGGCTCGATGAGCCAAGAATAATGCTTTCATGATGACTATGTTCTTTGGGCGCGAATGGAGATGTCGGGATGCTCGGTTCGGGGAACCCATTCGGAATAAACCTGCGCAGCCGTTTCTCCATCATTGCGCGAGATGGTATTCAGGTATCGGTAAACCGTTTCGTCGTCCTCGTTCGGCAGTAAGGTCAGGCGGCACAGGAGCGTGTCGCCGAGGAAAGTCTCCTTGAGCCAATGGATAGCCAGGGAACGAATGGCATGCTGGTCCATAAACGCTTCGTCGGCAGACTGCATGGCTATACTGAGGTACGTCCGGTTGTTGACGTGTCCGTTGAAATCCAGGTTGATCGGATTGACCCTGTGCTCTATTTGCTGGAGCGGCGTTCCGTCTGACGGAAACCTGCGTTTTTTGTGGTTCTCGGCCGTTATCTCAGGCAGCACGGGTATCTGTGGCAGGAACGGTTCGAGCGGGGCGAGGCGATGCGCCTGCGTGTCCAGCAAGGTCCAGCATCCGTAGCCGTGCGCCACTTCGATACCGTCGGTTCGGCGCACGCGAAAGTCGGCATAAAGGCGCAGTGCACTCACTTCGCTGTTCCACACCGTCACCTCGATATCGTCGGACCAAAGGGCAGTCTCTTTCTCAAACCACGCGTTGAACTCCGTGATAACCCACATCCGATTCATTTTGACAACATCAAAAGCCGCCAAGTGCAGACATGCCATGGACCTGGCCCAGCAATCCTGATAGTAAAGCAGAACAGCGCCGGGGGTCATGCGGTAGCGGGTGTCCATGTCTGCTGCCGTGAGCGAATATCGATGTGTATATTGATTTGTTTTCATGTTTTCATCCCAAGTTTTCAGGTACTACTTGCGTCTTTGTGGCTGTTTCGTATATACATTTGCCACAAATCGCGGTGCAAAGGTACTGCTTTTTTTTGACATGTGCAAGCATTTGGCAAAAAAAACACACTAACCTCTTGCATATGTCAGAAAAAAGCAGTAACTTTGCAGGCGGAAATGAAAACGATAGTATGAATATAGAAGAATACCGCGATTATTGCTTGTCCTTAGGAGAAGATGTAGAAGAGAAACTGCCGTTCATGATGTTCAAGAACGGCGGGGACGTGCTCGTTTTCTATGTTTGTGGGCACATGTTCGCATTCTTCGATTGTGTCGAATACTCGGTTGTGACGCTCAAATGTCAGCCCGAACGGATAGACGAGCTACGCGCGGAATATGATTACATCGGGAAACCGTATAATGAGTCTGCCAAATATTGGCTGGGCATTGATCCGCGCGTTGCGCCGGATGCCCTGTTACGGGACTTGACCCGCAATTCATACGAAATAGTAAAAGCCAAATACGGCAAAAAACAGTAGTACATTGCATGAGAAAATCAAACAACATGAGAAAGAGTCTTACCATAATTCTATTGTTCTGCGTGGGTCTTGTCTGTGCCCAAACACGTGTGACTTTCCCCAATCCGCAAACCTGGACAGCGGCAGAACTGGCGCCTTACATCGGCCAAACCATCACTTTCGACCAGCCTGTCTATGTCTGCAACAACTACTATAGCAACCCTTCGGTGAGTCTGCATCGAGTCATGTCTCCTACCAATCAGGAGTTGCCGGCCTCGACGGCTTACTACAACCTCCTCACCCTGAATGCGCATTCGCACGTGACATTGAGCGGTTTGGCCGACTACCATCGCATGGGAGAGGTGTTTACCGATTTGACGGTGTATGTCAACTCCACTTCGTCGCTAACCTACGTCAGCCATACTTCGCTCTACGGCACACGTGAAGACCTGAAGAAAGTGCCTTCTGTGGATATGCTCGACACCCACAATCTGCTTATTTGCGCGCTCAACTGCGAGTACTATCTGGTGGAGAACCTCGGGACAGGTTATGGTCCGGACAACGCCACACAATCGGCTCGCCAACACGCCAAGATCATGGATGCTCTCGCGCGCATACGCGCAGATATATATGGTTTTATGGAGGTGGAGCAGGGACAGAGTGCGCTGCGCAAACTTGCCGAGTCGCTTACTGCTGCAACGGGCCGACATTACACGTGGATCAACGACGGAGGCTCGCCCAGCGGCAGCTACACCAAGAGCGGATATGTCTATTGCTCTGATGTGGTCCGACCTCACGGCTCGCTTAAGAACAACAATACCGGCGTTGCCAATCGCAAGAAACTGCAGGCGTTTGATCTGATCTCTTCCGGCGAGCGTTTTATCTTCTCCATCAACCACTTCAAGGCCAAAA
>ONXE01000110.1 GCA_900321775.1 uncultured Bacteroidales bacterium | reverse complement strand
AAACTCTTTTCTTGTTTTCCATTTACGTTGGTTTTTTTGACAATGATTATTATTTGTTTGTTTATCAGCAGTTTAAGCGGGCACGAAAACCGTACTCGCGGGGTTTATTGCAGTATTACTGCACCAAATCGAGTGCAAAGTTACAACTTTTTTTTGGAATATGCAAGAAAAAGGCGAAAAAAATTTTTTAGAATAGGGAGGAAGGGATGGTTAATGGATAATGGTTCATGGTTAATGGTTCATGGTTAAAGGAGTGAAGGAGAAAAGGAGTGAGGGAGATATACTTCTCGAGAAGTGACATACTCCTCCGTCTGCTGCGCAGCCACCTTAGGGGAGGAGTTGAGATGGAAGATGGAAGATGTAGGATGTAGGATGGAAGATGTAGGATGTATGATGTATGATGTATGATGTAGGATGTAGGATGGAAGATGGGGGAGTGGGTATGGAATTTTGGGGAAAATCGGGTGGATGGAAAATGGGAAAAAGGCGAAGTGGGGTTCGGTGTGAGAGGGTAAGGAGGGGGTACGGAAAAAGTACGGAGATGTAAGCAAGCTCTTCTCATTGTATATTTTGTCGGATTCCGTCAAAAGAGTCGGGAGAATAGCGGGGCCGATGATATCGGAATTTTAAGGAAATTCTGGTGTAGGGTAGAGTGTAGTGAGCGTGAGTGGAAAGAGGTGAATAGAGATGTTTCGAAGGGTTTCATAAATACGTTTCGAAACGTTTCGGTTTTTAGTGAAAGAATGAGCATTTTTCGGGTGGAATTGCAACTTTTGCGAAGTTATGTTCCCTAAAAAGTCGAGAATTTGCGGTTTTTTTGCGAAAAAGTGGATTTTTTTTGAAAAAAAGTTGCAAAAAACTTGCACGGTTCAAAAAAAAGCAGTAACTTTGCGTGATTTTTGTGAAGCAATAATCGATAAAACAGAACATAACGTAACAGAATTGAAAAAGAAGAGCTCTTTCTTCAATCAATAACATGGAACATAACGTAGCAGAATTGAAAAAGAACAAGTCGTTCTTCCAGCTGTTCAACCTGAGCGCGGGTTTCTTCGGGGTACAGATTGCTTACGCACTGCAGAGTGCGAATATCAGTCGTATCTTTGCGACGTTGGGGGCCGATCCTCATCAGTTGTCGTTCTTTTGGGTATTGCCTCCTTTGATGGGCATGCTGGTTCAGCCGCTGATAGGCAAGTATTCGGACAAGACATGGAACCGCATGGGTCGCAGAAAACCGTATTTGTTGATAGGCGCGATTATAGCTGTTGCGGTGATGGTGTTCCTGCCCAATGCCGGAGACATCTCGTTTACGCAGGCCGTGTTCCTGGGCTTGAACGCAGCGATGTGGTTCGGTTTGTTCTCGTTGATTTTCCTTGACACCTCTATAAATATAGCGATGCAGCCATTCAAGATGATGGTTGGCGACATGGTGAACGAGGAGCAGAAGGGTACGGCGTATGCTATTCAGTCGGCGTTGTGCAATGCCGGTTCGCTGGTGGGTTATCTGTTCCCGTATTTCTTCTCGTGGATAGGAGTGAAGAACATCGCTCCGGAAGGTGTGATTCCTGATTCGGTGAAGTGGAGTTTCTATATCGGTGCGCTGATTTTGATTGTGTGCGTGCTGTACACGTTCTTTGCCGTGAAGGAGATGAATCCCGAGGAATACAGGGCTTTCCATGGCTTGAAGGAAGAGCCGGAGTCGTTGCATAAGGAGGAACCGTCGTTTGTGAAGTTGCTGATAGATGCTCCTGCCACGTTCTGGACGGTAGGTCTGGTGCAGTTCTTCTGCTGGTCGGCGTTCCTGTACATGTGGACGTATTCGAACGGCGCTATTGCCATCCAGAGTTTCGGTTGGGACGCTGTGAGCACGGCTGATTCGGCATTCCAGAACGCGGGGGACTGGGTTGGCGTATGCTTTGCGGTACAGGCTGTAGGCTCGCTGTTGTGGGCGATGGTGCTGCCGAAGTTGGAGCATATGACTTCGAATAAAGGCGCCTATGCTATTTCGCTGATAGTGGGCGCGATAGGCTTTATCTCGATTATCTTTGTGGAGAACCAGTACGTGTTGTGGCTGAGTTATCTGTTGATTGGTGCGGCGTGGGCAGCGATGTTGGCGTTGCCGTTCACGATTTTGACCAACTCGCTGAAAGGTGATAATATGGGTTATTACCTGGGCTTGTTCAACTGTACGATTTGTCTCCCGCAGATTATCGCGGCTTTGTGCGGCGGTTTGATTTTGCGCATGGTAGGCACGCAGTCGGCGATGCTGGTAGTGGCCGGTGTGCTGCTCCTGATTGGCTCGGCCTGCGTAGCGATGGTGAAAGAAGGTAAGCAGAACTAAACAAAACTTAAATAATAATCACACACAATTATGCAAATGATGAAAACAAAAACTTTGGCTGCGGCGCTTTGTTTTGCTGCGGTCGGTCTTGTTTCCTGCAAGCAGGGTGGAGAGGATATGCTGGTGACCGATTTGAAGATTGCGGACCAGAACATCCCCGGCACTTATGCGAGTCAGGTGGATGACAGTGTGGCCATGAAGATGACAGTTTACGAGTACGTTCTCAATGAGGACGGAACGGGAAACTATCAGTACGTAAGACCCGGCGCAAACGGTTCTATAGAGAACTACACGGAGGATTTTACGTGGAAGCGTGGCGAACTGTCGAAAGACTTGTTGTCTATTCCTATCACACTTTCTCCTACGAACAAAGTGCTGACATGGACCAATGGCTCTATCGTGGATGACGTGACGATTTGCAATGAATCGGCCAAAGCGACCAATTACGGAAAAGTGTTGTCGGCTCTGCCGAACACCAAGTGGATTGCGAGCGATTCGACGTGGTTCATTCACATGCTGCAACTGGATTCGATGAGTTATGCCTGGAAGAACCAGCGTGACACGCTGAACCAGCTTGAGATTGACGCAGAGAACCTGTATCTGGCAGCTCATGCCGATGAGATTCGTGCCGCGTTGGGCCTGAAGCCTACCGATCCGGTGGAAGTGAGCGTACTGAAAGACCTGGGTAACGGTACTTTCCAAGTGATTTTCCCGCATTATGTAGGAACGCGCGTAGAGTACGAGTATCCCGACACGTTGGGCTTGAAGACCGAGTTGTTCACTACGGTTTCGTTCCTGAATGCGGGCGGAAAGAGCACGGGCGACTATGTGTACCAATATGCAGAGTACAAGCTTAATGCAGACAGCACCGAAATCATTCCGGTTAAGAATGAGGTAGTGCTGGAGAGTTACAACTGGTACGTAAGCAAGATTGTCAATGCGAAGAAATTCGATGTAAAAGCAGTGGCACAAGATACAGTAATGCTGTTCCAACTTTCGGCCTTTGACGGTGCGAAGGGTACCATGGATATGAAGGGCATTACGTATAAGAAATATGCTCAGTAAACACACACAACTAAAACACTATTTCAATGAAAAGCCAAATTTTGAATAGAATAACCGTTATTGCGGCAATGGCATTTGTTTCGGTGTTTGCTTATGCGCAGAGCACAGTGACAGGTACCATTATAGACGCAGCCAATGACGAGCCGATTATCGGTGCGAGCGTGTTGGTGATGGGTACTACGTCGGGCACGATTACCGACTTCGACGGTAATTTCACGGTATCGGTACCGGATGACGACGCAGTGCTTCAGATTTCGTATATGGGTTATAAGACTCAGGAGGTGCCGGTGAACGGTCAGAAAACGATTCGTGTAGTATTGCACGAGGATTCGGAGCTTCTGGACGAAGTGGTGGTAGTAGGTTACGGCGTTGTGAAGAAGAATGACGCAACGGGAGCCGTGACAGCCATCAAGCCCGATGATATGAACAAAGGTTTGCAGACCAATGCCCAGGACATGATCCAGGGAAAGATAGCCGGTGTGAGTGTTACCTCAGACGGTGGCGCTCCGGGCGGTGGTGCGAACATCCGTATTCGTGGCGGTTCGTCGCTTTCGGCCTCGAACAACCCGTTGATTATCATCGACGGTCTGGCTATGGATAACAACGGTATCCCGGGCGCCGGTAACCCGCTGGCAATGGTTAACCCGAGTGATATCGAGACTTTCACGGTGTTGAAGGACGCCTCGGCGACTGCCATCTACGGTAGCCGTGCATCGAACGGTGTGATCATCATCACCACGAAGAAAGGTAGTGCCGGTTCGAAGCCGAAGGTCAACTATGAAGGCAACATGAGTGTAGGTACGCTGACTCACCGTCTGGAGACTCTGACGGGTGACGAGATGCGCGCATATGCTACGGTGTTGGGTCACGGTGCTGACAAGACGCATTTCCTGGGCACTGAGAACACCAACTGGCAGGACCAGATCTATCGCACGGCCATCTCTACCGATCACAACATCTCGTTGACGGGTGGTACGAAGAACATGCCTTATCGTGCTTCGATTGGTTATACGCTGAACAACGGTACTATCAAGACCTCGCAGATGCAGCGTGTGACGGGTGCTATCAGTTTGAATCCGACTTTCCTGGACAAGCACTTGACGTTTAACATCAACGCCAAGGGTATGTATATCTACAACTTCTACAACGCAAGTGTAGTAGGTGCAGCACTCTCAATGGATCCGACGATGCCGGTGTATGGCGGTGCGAAGAGCGTTGACGGCTCGGAACTGGTGTCCAATGATGTTATTAACCAGTTCTTCGGAGGTTACTATCAGCCCGTTCGTTCTGCTAACTACAACGACGATACCTGGCAGTATGCTCCTAATGCACAGTCCACACCGAACCCGCTTGCATCGCTGATGCAGCAGAAGAACTATGCCAACTCGGGTGTGTTCATCGGTAACATTGAGGCAGACTATAAGATTCACGGTTTTGAAGACCTGCATCTGCATGCCAATTTTGGTGCTGACTACTCCTATGGCAAGCAGCGTACAGATAACTCGCCTTATGGTACCGCCAACAACTACTATGGTTGGAAGGGCTTTGAGGAGAAGCACAAATACAACCTCCTCTTCACCGCGTACGCGCAATATATTAAGGAGTTCAACGAGAACCACTACTTCGACGTAATGGCCGCTTATGAGTACCAATACTTCTATAATGATTATTACAGCGATGGTTGGGGTATTGTACCTGAGACTAATAATGACGAGAAAGCCCGTGGCTCAAAGTATGGTGCGCTTAATCCGCGTCTGGTTCCGACCCACAATGCATTGGTTTCGTTCTTCGGCCGTGCCAACTATAACGCTTATAATCGCTACCTGTTCACAGTAACGGTACGTGCAGACGGTTCTTCCCGTTTCGCCCACGATCTTCACTGGGGTGTATTCCCCTCCGGCTCCTTCGCCTGGAAGATCAAGGAAGAGCACTTTATGCAAGATGTTAACTGGATTAACGATTTGAAACTCCGTCTCGGTTACGGTATTACTGGTCAGCAGGAGCTTGGTCAGGGTGATTTCCCGTATCTTGCTACTTATACCAAATCGACAGAGCACGCATACTATCCTGTAGGTGGAGAGTCAAACATGGAACTTGATGAATTTGGCAACCCGGTAACGGATGCTGATGGTAACGTCATGCACTATTCCTTCCGTCCGAATGCATTTAACCCCTACCTTGTTTGGGAGAGGACCACTACCTACAACGCAGGTATTGACTTCGGTTTCCTGAACAACCGCGTTTCGGGTTCTATCGATTACTACTTCCGTCAGACGGATGACCTGCTGAACACCATTCCGGTGGCTGCACTTACCAACTTCCGTAACAAAGTAATCAGCAACGTAGGTACGCTTACCAACCAAGGTGTTGAGTTTGCGCTCAATGCAGTGGCAATTGACAAAAACAACTTCAAGTGGGATCTCGGTTTCAACTTCACGTACAACCAGAACAAGATCGTCAAGCTGAACACGGGTGATGAACAGACTCCTATTCCAACCGGTGGTATCTCTTCTGGTACGGGTAACACCATTCAGCGTCATGCTGTTGGTTATCCTGCTTCTTCGTTCTACGTATATCAGACGGCCAAGGGCCAGCGTGCTAATGGCGAGAGCTACTACTACATCGTGGACCGCAACAACGACGGTACTATCACCGAGGCTGACCAGTACTACTACCATAGTCCTGCAGCTCCGATCTCGATGGGCTTCCAGACCAAGTTCCAGTTCTACGGTTTCGACCTGGGCATCTCGCTCCGTTCGAATATCGGCAACTACGTGTACAACGACGTGCTGGCATCGGGTCTGCAGTGGATCGAGCCTGACAAGATCTATCAGAACCAGCAAGGCGGCTATCGCGGCGTTCTGCGCAATGCGTTCAACACGTATTGGGTAAATGGCATGAAGTCGGACGCTATCTACACCGACGAAGCCGGTACGAGCAAGTTCTCGGAGTGGTTCCGTACAGACTATTTCGTAGAGAACGCTTCGTTCCTTCGTATCGACAACATCACGTTGGGTTACTCGTTTGCCAAGTCGAAGATTTCGGGCCGTGCATATGTAACGGTACAGAACCCGTTCGTAATCTCCGGCTACTCGGGC
>ONXE01000025.1 GCA_900321775.1 uncultured Bacteroidales bacterium | reverse complement strand
TCCTGAAGCCAATTTTGCTTTGCAGAAGCAACTTTTCCTGCGAGTAGCAGAGGATTATCCCGAGATTCGGAACAAACGCGAGTTGTGGAAAGAGGTGATAAAATCGCCTTATTATAACGCGTTGCAGATACGTTTTGCTTACGCCGTGACCTGCCATAAAGCGCAAGGCGGACAATGGAAACGCGTGTTTATTGATCCGGGCAAAGTGAGTGACGAGCAGTTGGGAGAAGATTTTTACCGCTGGTTTTATACTGCTCTGACTCGCGCGCAAGAACACGTTTATTTAATCAATTTTCCTCCAAAGAAATAGTTTTTTAAACTTTTTTTCACCAAAAAGTGCATTTTACTTGCATTTTATTTGGTGGAATGAAAAAAAAGTGTTAACTTTGCGGCGCGAAAGTATTAATTCACACTATATAGTTATGAAGAATCATCTAATTCAATCGTTATTGTGCGTAGCGCTGCTGGGGCTGTATGGATGCCGTGCAGACGTGGATATCGCCAATATCGACGACCCGACAGTTAAGCTGAGTTTCGGGGCTGCGTTGCCGGTAGGTGAGATGTCTGCCCAGTTGGGCGATTTCCTGGGCAACGTGGACTTTGGCGAGATGGTGTATGTGCGTGAGGACGGAGTGCTTTGTGTCCAGTCGTCGATTAATCAAGAGATGTCTCTCGATGAGATTAACCTGGCCGAGTATTTCGAGCCCGCGAGTGCCAAACTGGTCGTTGGCGACCTGCTGCCTGAATGGCTGCCTATCGGTTACGGCCCGCTGATCGGCAACGGTCAGCCTATGGTGATGACTTGTCCGATAGGTGTCAGTTTGGGCGAGATTAACCAAGCAGGCTCGGCTGAGCGTATCGACAGCGCCATCATCAATTTGGCGCAGTTCCAAGCCGTGATCTCAATTGAGAACATGGATGGAATGACGTTCGACAAGATCGAGAGTATCGAGTTGATTTTGCCTGACGAGATGCATCGTAGCGGCGGCAACATCATCAACGTGGACCTGGAAGGCAAGGGTTACGGTCAGCAGATAACGGTCAACATCGACAATTTCGTGCTGGACCTGGTGAAGGACCACAACCAGCCTTTGAGCGTGGAGAACGCCATCGACTCGATTACCCTGATGATTCGTTTCACGCTGAGTCTGGAGAACGGCGAGACCATCATGATCCAGCGCTCATCGGCGTTCGAGTTCGCCTTCAGTGCCTCGACGCTGGACTACGCTGCCGTGTTTGGCTATTTCGACACTTCGGACATCGAAACGGGTGATGTGATGAGTATCAACTTCGGTGATATGCTGCCGGAGTCACTTGTGAACATCAAGTTGCCGTTTGCCGATCCGAAGATTAATCTGGCTGTGACGACAGGCATCGGCGCACCGCTGGCTATCCATATAGACAACCTGTCCGCCACGGACCGCAACACCGGCGAGAAAGCTTATGCCGAATGGGACGGCATTCGCACCAAGGACCTGCTGTTCACCAACCTTGTTCAGCCGAATGACCCGCTGGACGCAGAGAAGACCAACGAGTTCCATTTCTCGAAGGCGCCGTCGGAGGGACATATCGACAACCTGTTTACGGTAGAGCCGGCCACGCTGGACTTCGCGTATAACGTGTTTATGAACCCCGCCATCGACTATCCGCAGATGCGTTTGACCAAGCAGACGAATGTGAAGATAGACGCAGAGATGTCGATGCCGTTCGAGTTCAACAAGGGACTGAATCTGACTGTTCAAGACACCCTTAAAGATGTGAATATCAACAAGATGTCGCTGGATTCACTGCTGTCGGGCCAAGATGTTGTGGACAGCATCGAAATCGACTCGCTGAGTTTGGTTCTGACGGTGAAGAACATGATGCCGTTCAATATCAAGTTGACGCTTATACCTTTGGACGCTAACGACGTTCAAGTGATGGTAATGCAACCGCTGACTATCCCCGCTTCCGCGGAGTGGGACGCTTCTGCAGGCAAACTGGTTCCGAGCGAGGAGAAGTTGGTTGTCAGTGTGACAGAGGACAAAATAGGCAAGTTGAGCGAAATCAAGAAGTTCATCTACTCCCTCAAGTTGTGCGACACGAAGCTTGGAGCGGACCTGAACGACGTGCCTCTGGAGGCCTATCCTATTGCTCTCAGCAAACAAGGCGGACTGAGTTTCAAGATCGCCGTGGTCGCTGACTTGGATGCTTATCTGAAACTGGAGTTTGGTTCTAACGGAAAGGAGAAATAGTCATGAAACGAGTAAAATCATTTGGTCTTATCTGCCTTTTCGGCTTATTAAGTCTGACAGCAAGTGCACAATCGGAAGTGGCTACCACCAACCTGCTGTATAATGCTCCTTATCGTCATTTTATCAATCCGGCCTTTGAGCCGATTACCGAAGGTTACCTGTATCTGCCGGCTTTGAGCCACATCAGTCTATATGCAGGCAACAACTCGCTCTCGCTGAGCAATCTGGTTATCAATCAGGGCGGCACATCGATGTGGACGCTGAATCCCAATAGCGGTGTGAACCTGTTGGACGCGTTCCGTCAGAGCACGCTTATTAACACGAACCTGAATATTGCGCTGCTGGGCTTTGGTTGGCGCACAAGTCACGGCGGTTATCTGCATTTCAACCTCAATGAGCGTGTTGACGCAGGTGTGTCGATGCCGAAGGACCTGTTCAGGTTTGCGTTGGGCGGCGGTATGACCAACCTGGAGGGAGCAAACGACTTCAACCTGAAGGCGCTGGGTGTACAGGCTTCGCTCTATTCGGAACTTGCAGTGGGCTACTCCCGTACGGAAGCAGAGATTTGGACCTGGGGTTTCAAGGTGAAAGCGCTAGCAGGCCACGCCTTTGTAGGGCTGAAGAACAACGAACTGATGCTGAACATGAGTCCGGACGAGTGGGCTTTGCATGGCAATGGCGCTATCCGCATGGCAGGTCCGCTCAAGACCTACCCCACCAACCTCGACGCTGCTACGTTTGGCGAAGGCGGCTACAACTTCCAAGAGAATCTGGCATTTACCGATGTGAAGAGCTATTTCAACGGTTACGGTGCTGCGATTGACGCCGGTTTCCAGGTAAAACCTGTCAAATATGTAACGTTATCGCTTGCGTTTACCGACATCGGTGCTATCTATTGGCTGAACGGGCGTCAGTACAACTACAACGTGGACGGCACGTTTAGCGGCATGGGCCAGCTCAACTACAGCGACTATGTAGGTCCGGACGGCAAGTTCGACGGCCAGATGTTGGGCGACACAGTGAAAGCACGTCTGCAGAACGTTTACGAAAACGCGCTTACCTCAGAGGAGGGCAAGAAAGGATTCTTCGCACCTATCACAATGAAACTGAACGTGGGTGCAGAGGTAAATCTGGTGAACGACATCATCGGTTTGGGCATCTATTCGAAGACGATGTATTACAACAGCCGTTTCTACGAGGAAGTGACGTTTGGCGCTGCCGTACGCCCTGCTTCGTGGTTCAACTTCGGCGTAAGTTACTCGTTCCTGAACGGCAAATGGAGCAATATAGGTGCAGGCCTGGGTCTGCGTCTGGGCCCGTTCATCATCTCCGTAGCTGCGGACTACGTGCCATTGACCTATGCTGCATACGACGGCAAATACTGCATTCCCTACAAGACTCAGGGTATCAATGCTGAATTGGGTTTAGGCATAGTATGGGGTTGGAAGCAGAAGAAACCCAGTCTGGCAGAGCCGACTATTGCACCTAAGAATTAGGAACAAGGAACAAAACTCGCATACGATTGTTCGTAGCGTAGCGAAGATAAGAACAAAAACAAGAATACATGGCATTTTTCGGGTTATTCAAATCCAAAGAAGAGAAAGAGACGCTGGAGAAAGGCCTCGAGACGTCCAAGCAAAGTGTGTTGTCCAAGATCAGTCATGCTATCATCGGCAAGTCTGAAGTGGATGATGAGGTGCTTGACAACCTGGAGGAAGCGCTTATCTCCAGCGACGTGGGCGTAGAGACAACCCTGCGCATAGTGGAGCGGGTACAGGAACGCGTGAAACGTGACAAATACGTCAGCACTGCTGAACTGAACAAGATTCTGTTGCAGGAGGTATCATCGCTTTTGCAGGAGAACAACGTGGTCATGCAGCCCGATTTCGATGCACCCCTACCCTGCAAGCCTTATGTAATCATGGTCGTAGGCGTCAATGGCGTGGGCAAGACCACTACTATCGGCAAACTGGCTTATCAGTACAAACAGGCCGGGAAGAAAGTGATGCTGGGCGCAGCAGACACGTTCCGCGCAGCAGCAGTAGAGCAGTTGTGTATCTGGGGCGAGCGCGTGGGTGTACCTGTTGTCAAGCAGCAACAGGGCAGCGACCCGGCCAGCGTGGCTTTTGACACGCTTCAGTCCGCTGTAGCCAACGACATAGACGTGGTGCTCATCGATACGGCAGGACGTCTGCACAACAAAGTCAACCTGATGAACGAGCTGACCAAGATCAAAAATGTAATGCAGAAAGTGGTTCCCGATGCACCTCACGACGTGATGCTTGTGTTGGACGGAAGTACAGGTCAAAACGCTTATATCCAGGCGGAGCAGTTCAGCAAAGCCACGCAAGTGACTTCTCTGGCCATCACCAAACTGGACGGCACTGCTAAAGGGGGCGTTGTTATCGGCATCAGCGACCGCTTCAAGATACCGGTTCGTTACATTGGTTTAGGTGAGAAGATGACAGACCTGCAGGTGTTCAACCGCGAGACGTTCGTTCACGAGCTGCTCGGACAAGTTGCCAACTATTAAACAGGTTTTGCCAGATTATATATGCCGCAGGCGCTAATGCCGCGAGCGGATTCAACCAGCTCTGAGTCATCCAAATGGCCAGAGCTGAGTTTTTTTGTCCGAGTGACTGTCCGGCTGTGACAGCAGCGCCTTTGAATGAGCAACGGCTGCCAACGTAACGACCAAGCAGGAATTGACCGAGGCAGATAATCATCGTGCCGACGAACAACCCGATTAGCGGGAACAGTTCGCCCTGATAGTGGTAGAGGTCACGTACGGTGCGGGCGATGAGGATGACAATCAGGCACACCCACAGATAAAAAGGCAGTGAAGCCAGCGGGCCGGGCAGGTTGAAGCGCTCTGGGCGGTTCTGTCGACGCATGAAGGCATCATAGGTGAGGCGCAGCAGCCATGCTCCGAAGAACGGGATAAACAGCAGCGGTGCTATGTGTTTGAGAATCTGCAGAAAACGGTCGATGTAGGTGATTTCTACGGCAGGATTGACGAAGGGGAAGAACAGCGGCACGAACAGGGCGGTCATGATGTTGCTGAGCATCACATAAGCCGTGATTTGCGTAATATCTCCGCCCAGACGGTCAGTGATAATCGGTGCAGCTGTGGCCGTAGGCATAAGCACACAAATCATCAGTCCCTGCGCCAACAAAGGCGAGAACGGACGAACCAAGAAGAACACCGCCAAACTGCCCACAATCTGATATGCCAGCAGCACCATATGCCAGCCGCGAAGACGCAGTTGTCGGGGATTAATTTTGCAGAAGGCAAGGAAGAGCATGCAGAACAGCAGCGCCGGCACGACCCACGAAGGCGTGTGCCAATTAAGTACGCCCCTACCCTCCAGCACGCCGAAGAAACTGCCCACGAGGAGAGCTATAAAAAGCATGTTATTTCTCAGTTTCTGCCACATGTTTTCACAACCTAATCATCAGAAACTAAAACTCAGTCCGCACATAAACGTGAAGTTCTTGCCCTGATAATAGACGGGCGTGAACTTGTTCAGGTAATAGGTTGCCAACTCGTCTCCGCCGAGGTTGAGTGACGTGCCGTCTGCATTCCAGCCGCGGTCCTCGCCGGCCTTGCGCTCCGACGAAGGTGTAAAAGCGCGGGCGTTGTTGTACTGGAAATTGATGACTGCATAGCAGTTGTTGAAGATCTCGTACGTCGCGTCGAAGCCGAAGATGTCGTTCTGCCAGGCCCGCTCGTCGAAGGGCTTGTAGGCAATGATTTCGCTGTTGATGGAGCGGATATAGTCGTACACGTTGTACTTGGTGTCGCAGGTGTAATTGATTTTCAGCGACAAACCGCGCACGGGCTTATACTGCAGTTCGGCGAAGATAGTCTGCGAATTGCCGCCCATATAGTGCCCCAGGTTATAACTGTTGGAGGCGTAGGTAAGCGTAGGAATGGAGTGGTCGTAAGTCAGGCTGTTGGTGCGCTGGAACTCGCCTTTCAGACTCAAGCTTGTTACCGGCCAGCCGCTCCAGTTGAAGCCTACGAGCCAAGACACGATATTGTGTTCGGGGTTCGATTTCTTCAGGCGCGCCAGTTTGAACTCGTCCACAAACACCGAACCATAGACGTGCAGGTGCTTGAGGTTGCGGGTAGAGATAGTGAAGAACATCTGCGAGTTCTGGTTCTCCGTGCCCAGCCCCTTGGTCATCAGATGATCCAGGGATTTGAAGAAGGCGATAGGTATGAAATAGATGGCCTGTGGGCTGCGTTCGGCATAGACGATGGAGTTACCGAACGAGAACGACAGTTGGCGTATAGGACTGAATGTAAACATATTAGCGGCCATGTACTTACCTGCAGGACGGTAGTGACGTTTCGTGCCGCCTTCGGTGAACGTCTCAGTATAGTAGTAGGTCGAATCGAGTTCGTTGCTGACGAGCCAAGCATGGAAATAATTGAACTCGAACCACCGGCAGGGCTTGATGTTCAGGCTGAGCATAGGGAAAGCCGGCGCGCGGTCGGAGATGATATTGGAGGCATGATAGGCATCACCCCAGCGAATCTTCTCGCGCTGCAGACTGATGCTACCCCACCAGTCATAGACGCTGATGCCGCCGCGTGAATCGGAGAAATCATGCGTCTTGACCACGGTGAATTGCGAGCCGGGCATATTGTTCAGATACTGCGCATCCACGATTAGCGGCCCACTCCATGAGTTGTCGCGCAGTGAGCCCCAAACAGACACATGGTTGACGATGTCCATTTGTATCTCTGCGCCGTACCAACGCTTGGTTATCACGCCTTTCTTGGAGGCATAGATGTCCATGCCAAGGATGGGTTTGAGCATCATCTTAAAGTTGCTGTTGTCGGTTCGATAGTGGAACGCGGGCTCTACGAGCGAGAGGTTGAAGGTGCGACGGTCGGTCCATTGCGCCTTGTTCTCAAAGCCATACAAGCGGTAGTCGGGCATGGTGTCCAGTTCGAGGGCAAAGTCCTGCATGTAGAACACCAGGTCGTCGCGCTGACGTTGGTTGAGCAGCGAATCTTTCTGTTGCGCCTCCCTAAGTAGCGCAGCAATGGTGTTGCGGTTGAATGGCTTGAGGGCACTATTGATATGGATGACGCCGTCTGTAGCGAGCTCGTCCAGATAGTCGTATATCTGCGTATATTCCAGGGCTTCGGGGATATTCTGTGCCGAAAGAGTACCTACCAGCAGAATAGCCGATACGATATGTACAAGTCGTTTCATACTAATTACTATGCGCGTGACGGAACAGCAGGTTCACGCTTATCTTGAAGAAATAGATGATATCCGTAAGGAAAGTGCCACGTCGCTCACAACTGTCCAGATAGCGCATCTCCGACTGCTGTATCTCGTCCAGCGTGGAGGGCATGTCGGCGTAGAAAGGCGGCATCAGTCCGGGTTTGTGATGGAGTCGTTTCTCCTGTAGTTCCGGCGAATACAAACTCAGGTACTGCTGTGAGATAGGACGCACTCCTATCAGTTTGACATCCCCTTGGAAGAGGTTCAGCAACATAGGCCATTCGTCCACAAAAGCCTTGCGAAGCCACCTTCCCGTGGTGGTAACACGTATATCGCGCTTAAATTTACCGCCTGCTTGCAGCGAGTACTTGTCGTAGATATAGGACTGGATATACTCCGAGTACGGGTGCATCGTGCGGAACTTATAAACCAGAATAGGCTGTCCGTTCTTCCCTACTCGCTCCAATTGGACGAGGATTCCGTAGCGTTTTTTGTGAATGGTCGCAGGTGTGAATGAACGTCGCGCGATGACATAGGTCAGGTCGCCGTACTTATGCTCCGCCACAATCTCGAAGCCGCAGTAGCATAGTCGGCCCAGCACTTCGGCTTTGGAGAGGATACGATCCTTGCCCTCGGTCAGGTCGAAATACAGACGCTCGGTCATGAATATCTTAGGGAGAACACGCTTGAAGAGGTACTGTGTGAAGTAGTACATCCATCCGAAGACCGGCGTAAAGCGCGTGAGCATCTTGCGCTTTGTGGTTGATTGCGGCTCGTAGCAGCACACATACAATCCGTCGTCAGGCAGTTTGTCATTGATGACCCCGAACATGTGGTTGATACCACGTATCTGGTTCAGCGGCATGAGGTTAATAATCACATCGAAGCGATAGTCCCTGAGTTTGAGGATGTTGAACATCTCGGCCGAGCGTAGCACGAAGGTGTTGGACGAACTGATGTCCAGATACTTGTCCAAGAACAGCGGTAGTAGCGGCGAAGCCGTGTCTGCAATGACCTTTCGGATAGCCTCAACCTGAGCGGCATCGCGCGAGACAGGTGCTCTAAGTACGGGTTGCGGTCCTCGGTCTAAGGTACGCTGCGGTTCGGGTTCAGCATAGGTGGCGTAGTTGTAGGCATGCGAGATAATCAAGATGACTATCGCCCATGCAACCATCACAATCCAGATGGTCAGCAATACCCAAATCGAGTAGTTGCGACGTGGAGGGATAGCGTACATGTACACCAGCATAACGCCAAAAGTAAGCGTTGCCGAGAAAAGCAGGCGGTAGATGGAGATGTCTATTTTCTGATACTTGACCCGCACATATCGGTGCATCAGATACGCCGAGACAAGCCATACGCTGCAGAACACGGCCGCAAAAACACCGTATTTCTGGAACGGAATCTGCGTAGAAAGCGGAAACCATTCCAGAACCACGAAGAAACTAAGCACGAGGGCAACCACATCCTCGATAACATAGTTCCAATACGGCTTGTAAAAAATCCGCGGCGTAATGATATTGACGATTGGACAATTTACGATTTACAATTTAAGGCACGTAGCGCGCGTTGAGTCCATCAACCACCTGATTGGTGATGTCGTGGCCTTCTTGCGCAGTCAGGATAGTAGCACCGATGAAGATTACATCGAAGCCGGCCTCTTTGTTGTACTCCTTAACGTACTGATCCAGCGAGTCACGCAACTGGAGGTTCAGGTCCTGCATAGCCTGCTCAAAATCAGCACCTTTCTGTGCAGCAAGCTGCTGGAGAGCCTCATACTCTTTCTGCAGTTTCTCGCCGTTGGCCTGAATGCGGTTCATCTCGCTCTCGGCGCGCTCACGGCTCAGGAAAGCGTTGGCATTAACTTTGTCCTGGAAGTCCTGCGCCTCTTTCTGCTGGTTCTGCAGTTTCACTCCGAAGGCGTTCTCCTTTTTGCGGATCTCCACCTGGGCATCCTCGTATTGGGTCTGCAGTTTGTTGCTGGCGTCGATGGCGAACTGATAGTGTGCAGTCACCGAGTCGAGGTTGATGTAAGCAAACGACATACCCGAGCCGTCGGCAGCTGCTGCTACGGCAGGAGTCTTGGAGGCGGGCTTAAACATAAAAACGAGGACGAACAGTACAACTACTGCTACGGCCAGAATTGATTCAATAATAATCGATACTTTGTTCATATACTTTAAAGTTTTAGTTTCATATGTTTTACAAATTCTTCACGTCTAATTTGGCGGGTTTCTCGCGTCGTGCTTGCCGGTCCTGGGACTGCACGCAGCCTATTCCGCGTTCGCGCATGGCTTTTGAATCGGAGATATGCATCGATTGGAAGCGTCCGTTCTTCTTCAGGATAACCCGAACGGACAGCAGCACAAACGCCGCAATCAACAGTCCTGTCACAATCAGCACACTCTTCATATACTCTAACCACTAAACGCTAATCAGCACGACTCAAATTGCTGGAGGAAACGCACGTCGTTCTCGGAGAACAGGCGCAGGTCCTTCACGCGGTATTTCAGGTTGGTGATACGTTCCACGCCCATACCGAACGCGTAGCCAGAGTACTCTTTCGAGTCGATTCCGCAGCTTTCCAGCACGTTGGGGTCCACCATACCGCAGCCCAGTATCTCAACCCATCCGGTCTGCTTGCAGAAGCCGCAACCCGTGCCGCCGCATATATTGCACGAGATATCCATCTCGGCCGAGGGCTCGGTGAAGGGGAAATAGCTGGGGCGAAGACGGATCTTGGTGTCCGGTCCGAACATCTCTTTGGCGAAGTACATCAGCGCCTGACGGAGGTCGGCGAAACTGACGTTCTTGTCGATATAGAGTCCCTCCACCTGGTGGAAGAAGCAGTGTGCACGGGCGGAGATGGCTTCATTGCGGTACACTCGTCCCGGGCAGAGTACGCGGATAGGCGGTTTCTGGCTGGTCATCACGCGAGTCTGGACAGAGGAGGTGTGCGTGCGAAGGAGGATGTCCGTAGGTTTCTGTACGCCTTCTTCTTTCTCTACAAAGAAGGTATCCTGCATGTCACGCGCGGGATGTTCGGGCGCGAAGTTCAACATGCCGAACACGTGCTTGTCGTCCTCCACTTCGGGTCCTTCGGCCACGGTGAACCCCAGACGGCTGAAGATGTCCACAATCTCTTCTTTGGTCAGTGACAGCGGGTGACGCGTGCCGAGGGCTATAGGCTCCGGCGTGCGGGTCAAGTCCGGCTTGTCCTCTGCAGCACGTTGGGCCTCGAAGGCCTCGCGCATCTCCTGAAGGCGACTCTCCGCCATCTGACGAAGTGCGTTCAGCTGCATGCCCAACTCTTTTTTCTCCTCTTTCGGCACCTCGCGGAACTGGTTGAACAACTCCGTGATTTCGCCTTTCTTGCTGAGGTACTTGATGCGCAGCGCTTCCATCTGCTCGGCGCTCTGAGCCTGCATCTGCTGCACCTGCGTCATCAACTCTTGAATACGTTCTTTTATCATTGTTTTTGTTTGTTTTATTCGTTGTTAGGCAAAGCCACCCGCAGCCCTTTTCCGGCCACGCACACCTTTGCGGGTGCAAAGTTACGCGCGTTCTTTCTTACACTGCGTTTCAGACGATCTGCTACGCTGTGCACCTCCCTCACACACAGACCAAACCCGCCGTAAACTTTGGGTTTGTTAAAGTGCTCGGGGGCTCCGCTCTCCCCACCACAAACACTCTGTTGGTTTGCGTTGGGGGCCCCAGATTAACGTTGTAACGTTTGCGGGTGCAAAGTTACAACTATTTTTTGAAATATGCAAGGAAAATCGTGAAAAAGTGAGGTTTCTGACACATTTATGCGTTATCCTGTAACATTTGTTGCGCTTGCTATGCCAAAAAGGGCGGGAGTTCCCTCCCACCCTGAATGCTTTATGTCCGGTAGTTTATCGTTCAAAGAGGCGCAGGATTTTCCGCTTCGTCTCGCCGATTGAGCCGGTATATGGATGTTCACGCAAAGACAAGTTGAAATGCGTGCTTCCTTTGAGAACGGTCTGTGGGTGTGTGAATTCACGGAATCCCCATTCGCCGTGATAAGCGCCCATACCGGAATGCCCGGTTCCATTGAACGGAACACCTTTCACCATCATATGGACACATACTTCGTTGATACAACCTCCGCCGAACTGTTGGGTTTGCATTACTCGATTGGCCCACTTCATGTTCTGCGTAAACAGATACATTGCCAAGGGGTGTTCGCGCTCCGCTATCACGTCCATGAGTTCGTCCACTTCCGCATCTTTGAAAGGCACAATAGGCAGCAGCGGACAGAAAAGTTCATGCTGCACAATATGTTCGTTGATTTCCACAGGATAGATTATCGTCGGTGCATATTGACGCGTTTGTGGGTTGCCCACTCCTCCAAAAACAATGCGGTCTCTATACTCATCGGCCAACTTCGCGCACTTGTCAAATGCTGCATCAGTAATCAGTTTCGGGTATTCAGGATTGGTTTCCGCATGCTCGCCGATTTGGACAATAAAAGCAGCCTTCAGTTCCTTTACAAACTCTTCGGCGACCTCTTCAGCGACTGCTATTTGGTTGATATTGATGCATATCTGACCGGCATTAAGCAGTTTGAAGAAAGCAATCTTACGCGCAGCATCTGTGAGGTCGGCATCTTTTCGTACGACGCACCAGTTGCCGGTTTCGCCGCCCAACTCCAGGGCTACCGGCGTCAGGTTCTTTGCGGCTTCTGCCAGCACATGTTTGCCAACAGAAGGGCTTCCGGTGTAGAAAATCTTGTCGAAGCGTTGCGCCAAGCACATGTCCGCCACGTCGTGTCCTCCGTCGATGAGAGTGACATACTCCGGCGGGAACACATGTGCGAAGAATTTCTTGAGTGCCGCAGTACTTGCAGCCGATTTCGAGCTGGACTTGACAACGACGGTGTTTCCTCCGCACATAGCAGCAGCCACGACCCCGATTGTCAGCAGAACGGGGAAATTAAACGGACTAATCACCAGCGACACACCGTAGGGCATCTTATACACTTTTGTGACCACGCTCGGCCAACACATCAATCCACTAAAATGCCTTTCCGGTCGCGCCCAGCGTCGCAAGCCGCTAATCATCTCATTCACCTCAGTGATAATGGGTCCAATATCGCACAGGTAAGCCTCCACTTCGCTCCTTCCCAAGTCTTCGCGCAGGGCAGCAATCAGTTCGTCCTGGTGTGCCAAAACCGCTTCTTTAAGACGCTTGAGTTGCTTGATACGCCATTTGACGGGCAGCGTTTCACCTGTCATAAAAAACCTTCGCTGTGCCGCCACAATAGCACTGATTGACTCTACGGAATACTGCTCACCGGCAGCAGATTGGTTACGTGTAACGGCATTAAGCACTTGCCTAATCTCGTCATTTGTCAGGGTGACAGGCGCAGAATAATTGATTGAATCGGCAGCAATCATCGGAATCAGTCGTTCGTGGTCACAACTGCGAACGGGCGATTCGATTTTATCCATTTCGCATTTCGCCATCAGTTCACGTATCGCTTGTAAAAAATCCGGTACGCCACAATATTCGGCCATGAGCTTGTACTGCGCCTGACACGCGTCCTGTTGGAACTCCAACACCGGCAGCAACATCAGCGAGATGGCTTGGCCGTGCGAGAGATGGTATGTAGCACCGATGCTATGTGCAAAGGCGTGTACATAGCCTGCCAATTGCGTGTTGATAGCGTTACCTCCGTACATTGCAGCTCGTGCCATATTCAGTCGTGCCGCTTGATTTCCGGGGTCCTGAAGAACGATTGGCAGGTTCTCCAGAATCAACTTCACCCCGCTCATCGACATCTTCATATCCTCATCATCAACGTCAGTATCGCTCACGGCACCTTCGATACAATGGCTCAGGGCATCAATACCACACGCGGCGGTCACGGCCTTCGGCGCATGGACCGTCAGTTCGCTGTCATGCACCACGTGTACCACGTTTAAGCCAATCAGTACCGTCGAACTTTTCACGCCGTGCTCGTTGGTCACTACGGCACCTACGGTCAGTTCGGCACCTGTTCCTGCCGTGGAAGGAACCATGATTAATGGAAGTGTTTCTCCCGGAACGGGTAAGAACTTCAGCAGCAGCGCTTTTGCCGGCACATGCGGCATTTTGCACCCGGCTGCAATCATCTTACAACTGTCCATCACGCTACCGCCGCCTAATGCAATAATGGCTTCAGCCTTCGTTTCCAGGGCCTGTTTACGACCTGCTTCGATAATTGCTATCGTGGGTTCCGAGTGAATATCGCAAAAGAGAGTATAAGGCACGCCTGCGGTCTTTAACGAGTCCATGACGGCCTCATCATACCCCAAACGATGCAGAGTCTCGTCGGTTACAAGCAGCACTTGTTTGTACCCCGCTTTTTGGCACATCGCGCCTATTTCACAACGCGCACCGTTACCGGCAGTCACTTCCGGTTCCGGCAGCGGGATGGCGCGTATCACTTTCCCCGGCAACCGGTGAATTTGTTTTCTAAAAAGATATGTATCCATAGTTCATTCCATTTATCAGCATTAATTTGCATGCAAAGTTACTGCTTTTTTTTGACATGTGCAAATTTTCACGCCGTTTTTCTGCATTTTGAGCACTATTTGAGCATTTCCTCCTCCCTCACCACACTACAACTGCGTAGTTGTGCAAATAGCGCAAGTTGCGCATTTTTTTGTCACCCTATTCAGCCATAAAATATATATATAATATATTATATTATATATATATTTTATGACCCTATACCTTACTATCCTCCCACAATTTTAAGCAACTTGGGCTACATACGCAACTTTCAACCACCCTGAACACCCC
>ONXE01000062.1 GCA_900321775.1 uncultured Bacteroidales bacterium | reverse complement strand
AGCAAACGCAGAGGCAGCAAACAAAAGTGCCAGTGCAATAGAGGAAACTTTTTTCATGTTTGTTAATTTAGTTGTTAATTAATAATGTTAATTATTATATATATATATTATATATTACGAAACCTTTCGAAGATGGTGTGTAGTTTTATGGCTTCTCTTCCCCTCAGGTCCCTATCAGCAACCTATCAGCAACCTATCAGGTCCCTATCAGCTCCCTATCGGAGTTCGGGGCAGTTTGGAGGCGAAAAAATAGTTCGTTCACCAAATCGGGTGCAAAGTTAGTGCTTTTTTTTGATATAAGCAAGCATTTTTATATGTTATACAACATAAAGTGCATTTTTTTGGTGTTTTTTTTGCATTTTTGTTTGGTAGAATGAAAAAAAAGCATTATCTTTGCACACGTTTTCGGAAAGAAGACACCAAAACTAATTAATAACACACAAACGTTTAACTAAACACACACAAACATGAAACAACGCAGAGTTGTAGATTTCTTTCGCGGAATTCTATTCGTGTCGGCTACTTTGGTAGCGTTGACATTAGGCAGCGGTTTCACATTTGCTCAGGACGGTAGCGTAGCCAACGGTATTGTCCGTGACGTGGATGGTGAGCCGATCATTGGCGCGAACGTGGTTGAGAAAGGCACCGCAAACGGTACCATTACCGATTTTGACGGTAAGTTCTCACTCACAGTGACTCGTAATGCGACCCTGGTGATTTCGTACGTAGGTATGAAAGACAAAGAGGTACGCGCTGCGAAGAACATGATCGTTAACCTTCAGGAGAACTCTGAGGTGCTTGACGAACTGGTAGTCGTAGGTTACGGCACGCAGAAGAAGGCCAATTTGACAGGCGCTGTGAGCTCGGTGGATGTCACGAAGACATTGGAGAGCCAGAGTCAGTCGAACGTAGGCCGCGCACTGCAAGGTGCTGTTCCGGGCTTGACGATCACCAATTCGACGGGTAACATCAATGACGACCCGAACATCGTCATTCGTGGCGTCGGTACGCTGTCGAACAGCGGTAGCACGCCTCCGTTGTACGTAGTGGATGGTGTTCCTGTGGACAACATCTCCTACCTGAACGGAAATGACATCGAGAGCATCTCCGTATTGAAGGACGCATCGTCGGCTTCGATTTACGGTACGCGCGCTGCCTTTGGTGTGATCTTGATCACGACCAAGACTGCCAAGGATGCTGACAAGTGCAAGGTGACTTATTCAGGCTATTTCGGCTGGAGCCAGGCAACAGAGCTGCCTAACTATCCGACCGTTATGCAGCAGGTGGAAGGCCTCAAGGAGGTGAACTACCGCATGGGCCTGGAAGTGGAGTTGTTCGGTGCTTATCTGGACACGGATCACTTCAGAGAGGGCGCTGAGAAGAGCTACGCCTATTATGGCGGCAAGAAGGCCGGTTATCAGCCGATGAAGTATGGTATCGACTACGATGAGTTCGGTTACTATACCGACTGGGACGTAGTAGGCATCATGTTCAACAAGGCGGCTCCGTCGATGCAGCACAACCTGTCTGTTCAGGGTAACTCCGGTAAGACCCAGTACTACATGTCGATGGGTTATGACCAGGAGCAGTCTCTGATGAACTTCCACCCCAACAAACTGCGCAAGTACAACGCCACCGTTAACCTGTCCACTCAGGCTACGGATTGGTTGACCGTAGGTGCCCGTTTCAACTACAGCCAGAAGAACTACACCACACCTTCGACCCGTGGCTGCGGTTCGTATCAGTACCTGTGGCGCTGGGGTTCGTTCTTTGGTCCTTACGGCTACTGGGAGGACGCAGACGGCAAACGTACGGATGCGTACACCTATCTGGGCGCCTTGAACACCGCCGGAGACATCACTACTAAGAACGCGTATATGCGTGCAGGTGCGTTCGCGAAGATTGACTTCATCAACAAGAAGGACCACAAGTTCAACTTGAACGCAGACTACACCTATGTAAGCAAACTGGTTGACTACAAGAGCGTTTATCTGCCCTCTACCACTTACTACACTTGGGGTATGCTGGGTGAGGATCCGACTCCTCAGACCCGCTTCACGGGCTATAGCACTTTTGCTACGCAGAGCTACACCACGATGGCTAAGCATGTGGCTAACGCTTATCTGAACTACAACGGCACCTTTGCCGAGAATCACCACCTGAATGTAATGGCCGGTGCCAACCTGGATAAGGACGAGACCAAGTATCTCTCGCTGACCCGTTACAACCTGCAGGACCTGAACATGCCTGAGTTGATTCTGACCAACGATACCACTGACACTGACTACAGCCAGAGCCACAGCCACAACGGTTCCGTAGGTTTCTTCGGCCGTATCAACTATGACTACAAGGGTATTTACCTGATCGAATTGAACGGCCGCTTCGACGGTTCGAGCAAGTTCCCCTCAGGCAACCAGTGGGCATTCTTCCCCTCGGCTTCTATCGGTTATCGTATCTCCGAAGAGGCTTACTTCGGCAAAGCTAAGGATTATGTGAGCAACTTGAAGGTACGTGCTTCTTACGGTTCCGTAGGTAACCAGGAGGTAGGTTCGAATATGTTCCTCGAGACGATGGCTAAATATACCGCCGGTGTGAGCTGGTTCAACGCAGCCGGAACCGGTCTGCTCGACTACTTCGGTCAGCCGAAGATGGTCAGCTCGGCTCTGACTTGGGAGACCATCAACACCACGAACGTGGGTATCGACCTGGGCTTCCTGAACAACGCTTTGAACGTAACCTTCGACTGGTTCCAGCGTGACACGAAGAACATGTTGGCTCCCGGTAAGGCACTGCCCGACGTAATCGGTATCAATGCAGCCTATGAGAACGCCGGTTCGCTCCGCACTCGCGGTTGGGAATTGACCATCGACTGGCATCAGCAGTTCGGCAAATGGAACGTTTACGCTACTGCCAACCTGGCTGACTACAAGTCGGTTGTTACCAAGTGGGACAGCAACAACCTGATCAACGAGTACTATGCAGGCAAGGAATACGGTGAAATCTGGGGCTTCCAGACAGACCGTTACTTCACCAATGAAGACTTCAACGGCAAGGACGATGCCGGTGCTTGGATCTACAAGGACGGTATTGCCAGCCAGGTGGGTCTGGAGGCTGACGGCTTCGTATATGGCCCGGGCGACATCAAGTTTGTGGACCAGAACAACGACGGCGTGATTGACGCAGGTGACGGTACTCCCGAGAACCACGGTGACCTTATCAAGATTGGTAACTGGACTCCGCGTTATCAGTACTCGCTGCGTGCCGGTTTCGACTATGAGACCCCGGGCGGAAACATCGACTTCGACGTATTCTTCCAGGGTGTAGGCAAGCGTGAGATGTGGACCACCTCGGCATTTGTTATGCCGTTCATGCGTGGTGCTGACGCGCTCTACTCCAACATGGTTGACCAGTACATCACCAAGGAGATGATAGACAACAACCAGATTGACCAAAGCAAGCGTTTCCCCTATCCTTGGGGCACGAACAACGGCAAGGGTAACATCTCCAGCTCGATTATCGACAACGGTAACCACAACTTCTATCCGCAGACCAAGTATATCGTTAACATGGCTTACCTGCGTCTGAAGAACATCACCCTCGGTTACACCCTGCCTCGTCAGCTGACCCGCAAGGCTACCATCGAGAAGGTTCGTATCTACGGTTCTATCCTGAATCCGTTTGACATTATCAACCACAACCAAGGCACCGGCATCGACCCCGAGGTTTCTACGGGTACCGGTACAGGAGCAGGTTACAACGGCTCGACTGCTAACGCATCCTGGGGACGCGCCGAACCGATCTACCGCACCTATAGCGTTGGTCTGCAGGTTGAATTCTAATATGGCAGGTTGGACAAATGATTTTAACTTTTTAAAATGACTACAGTTATGAAAAAGATAGCGATTTTAACCATGTCGGTGATGTTGGCATTCACGAGTTGCGACATACTCAACAATGACCCCGATGACAGCTTCACCAAATCGAACTATTTCACCAGTGTAGAAAATGTCGAGCTGTTCGCCAACTATTTCTATTCTGCCTTCTCGGGCTACAGCGGTGATTTCTATTTCAATATTCTCAACGACGACCAGGCCAAGACCGGTGTTGAGCAGTGGACCTTCATGCAGCAGCCTGCAACGGCCAGCGCTTGGAACAGCCCCTACAGCAACATTCGTCGTTGCAACCTCCTTGTTGAGGCTATTCCGGGCATCGAGTCGATGACCAGCGTTCAGAAAAAGCACTGGATGGGCGTGGCTCGTCTGATGCGTGCATGGTATCACTACAAGGTCGTTCGCGGCTTTGGTGACTGCTACTGGGTGAACCACGTGCTCGACCCGAAGGCTGACGCCGACATCCTCTATGGTCCGCGTATCGACCGCGACATCGTGATGGACTCGGTTCTTGCTGACCTCAACTTCGCAGTGGAGAACATGACCCTCAACAGCACCTCCAGAACGCAGCTCAACCAGAATGTGGCTAATGCCATGAAGGCCGAGATCTGCTTGTACGAAGGTACGTTCTGCCGCTACCGTGTAGAGGCTGATGGCCAGAAGGCTCCGAACGAGGACCGCGCCAAGCAATATCTGCGCGAGTGCTGCAACGCTTGTGAGGCCATCATGGGTAGCACCAACGCTTACTCGCTGACGCCGAAGTACACCAATGTCTATACTTCGCTCAACCTGGAGGGTAACCCCGAGATGATTCTCTACAAGCACTACAACTATCCGACCCTGGGCCATTCGGTTATCGACTACACCTGCGGTTCTACCATCGTGAACGGTATGACCAAGGATGCCTTCAACGCATATCTGTCTGACGAAGGTGACTTGATGGCCTACGGAGACGACCACGGTACGCTGGTTAACGGCAAGCCCAATGTAGGCGCCCAGATTGCCAAGCGTGACCCGCGTCTGGCCGTTCATGTGGACGCTGCGCTGCAGTTCCCCGGCAACGGTGTGGCTCGTTATGCTGACGACCCGACTACCGAGGCAGGCAAGAACGCATCTGAATCGACCTCTTCCACCGGTTACGGTGTGCTGAAGTTCGATACCAAGGCACTGGACCGCGTTCGCCGTCAGTCTATCGGCCAGGGCGATACCGACGCTCCTATCTTCTGGCTCGCCGTTATCTACCTCAACTATGCTGAGGCCAAGGCTGAGCTGGGTGAGTTCGACGGTACCGTTCAGAGTTTGACCCTCGACAAACTGCGCGCTCGTGCAGGCAACATCTGGGGCTTCACCGTAGTTAGCGACCCGCGCAAGAACATGAACGTAAGCGACCTCATCTATGAGATCCGTCGTGAACGTCGTATTGAGTTGATGTACGATATCAACGACCGTTACTATGCTCTTCAGCGCTGGCATTGCCTCTACCTCCTTGACACCCAGAAGTATCCTGACCAGAAGAAGGGTGCATGGATTGGTACGTCTGCCGATGCGGACAAACTGTTCGACGTAGATGCTGCTATCGCTGCAGGCGCCAGCCATCCTGACATCGACGCAGAAGGTTACATCGACTGCTCCAGCGGAAACAACCGTATTTACAACAACAAGTACTACCTCTTCCCGATTCCGTCTGACCAGCAGACCCTCAATCCGGAGATTGGCCAGAACTACGGTTGGTAAGCATAGCGAATTGACAGAGGGGTAACTCCCTCCAACATAAGAAAAGAGCATCCTTCGGGGTGCTCTTTTTGGTGTCCTCTGATGCTATCTCGTAGCAACCTCTATTAGGATATTATTATGCTATTATTATGTTATTATTAGGATATTATTATGTTATTATTAGGATATAAGCGAACGGGCTGCGTTCATTTTGCCTTGTCCGGCTTAACCGTTGTGCCGATGATGGCGGGCACGATAGTGTTCAGGATCCACAGTACGATAGCCGCAATAGCCACGCCTGCCGTGTTCTCCGTAAACGCTCCGAAGATCAGCACGCCTACGCTGCCGCGAACCGCAGCATCAGCCACGGGAACGGTTGGCACAACCGTTACAAACAGATAGTGAATTGGAATGATAGTCAGGTACTGCATCGGCGTCAGGTTTACGCCGCAGAACACCAGCACCAGCAACAGTTGCGTGCAATAGGTGACATAGCGCAGGAACGAGAGGCCCACAATCACGGGAAACTCCCAAGGCGAGAAATCTCTCATTACCTCTACCATCGTGTGCCATGTGCCCTTACGCTCCCGTTTGCTCATCCAGCGCGCCATATACGGCATCAGTAGCACTACGGCTACGAACAGTACCAGCAGCAGACACGAGATGACCAGCACCTTGTCCTTGTTCGCGCCGCCTACCTCCAGACCCGAGAAAAGCAGCGACAAAAGGCCGCCGGACATGTTCACTGTGGACAAACCCATCGTGCCTACAAATCCCAGCGCTATGGCGGGGAGCCACTTGTCCTTGTCCGCTATGCGTGTTACGCGCGTGGGATAGTCGCCTAACCGTTCCGGCGTCAGCATCGCGCCAAGGAAACCGTAGTACACTTGCCTTTGCGCCTCCAGCATGGACATCGGCTCCAGTTTGCGGAGCAGGTAACGCCATTTGTACGCCTCCAGGAAGAAATTCAGCGGGATCAGCATAGCCGCCACTGCCAGCGCGCCATATTGCTGCCAGCCTGCGGAACGGAAATGCTCCAGCAACTCATCGTAGCTGTCGAAAGTGACGAACGTATAGATCAAATAGCCATACGCCGCCACCACCAGCAGCACGTTGAATATTGTTTTGCCGGTAAGTTTTTTCATCAGTATCACAGTACAGCCATTCGGTACGCTTTAGGCGTCAAGCCCGTATGACTCTTGAAGAAACGGTTGAAAAAGGCCACGTTCTCAAACCCAAGTGAAATGGCTATCTCCTTGATTTGCAGTGTCGTCAGCCTTAGTTGCGCTTTGGCGTCCGTGAGGATGGCATCGGTAATCAGGTCGCCTGCCGTCTTGTCCGAAGCCTGCTTGATAGTGGAACTCAGGTGCGGCAGCGTCAGGTGCATCGCTTCAGCGTACTGCGACACATGGTGCCACTCGTGGTAGTGTTTCATTACCAATTGGTTATACTCCTGATAGATCTCGTTCTTGCGGTCCATGGGACGGGTATCAGTATGCAACAATTCGCGGGTCAACTCGGCAAACGATGTCTGCAGCAGATTGAAGATATGCAGCATCTTGTTCGGCCCGAGCTGCGAGGGTTGGCAGTTGCTGGCTTCTACCAGCGTGTCCACCACGTGCTTGGCCACTGAAGCAATATCGTCCGGTAGATGCAGGATAGGGTTGGTCATCTGCATCGACGTGAGCGACATATGCGTCGAGAACGTGTTCTTCTCAAGGAAAGACGACGAGAACAGCACATAGTACACCAGCGCGTCCTCCGAGAACTGATGAATCAGCAGGAAAGAACCGGGTTCCAGCAGCAACAGATCATTCTGGTGGAACTCGTAGTCGGTGATATTGATAGTGGCTTTGGCCTCACCGCGAACCATTAGCGCATATACGCCACACTTGATTTTACACGGGAAACGCCCGTACTCGTTCATTACTTTACCGCTGGCGTCGCCGATCAGGTAGTCCTTCGGACAGTCCAGCAAGGGTATATTGTTGGCTTCTGACATATTCGTATATTCTTAAAGCGGTACAAAGGTACTGCTTTTTTATGAAATACGCAAAAAAAATACACTTTTTGGGTGTATTTTGTGCAATTTTTTATGATTTTGGTTAAAAAACGTGCAATTATAGTCCTAAATTGAGGCGAAAACGGATAGCCCAACGCGGAGTTACACCGTCACCCACATTCGTCAGCCTCCATACGCTCATCACGTCCGCGATGCGCAGGATATTACCAATACCCACACCCACTTCCACGTACGGAATGGTCAGTGTCTGCGTGGGGGCGCCTTCCAACGTGCTGTTCAGACGTTTCTGCTTGTCCGACAGCCCGCCATACGCCACTTTCATCTCCACCAGTTCCCTCAGCCGGGCATAACGTACACCCGGTATGCGGTTGAATAGTATGCCTTGGCCGTTCCAGTCCGCATGCAATATCAGGTACTTGTCCGCCATAAACTGGGCGTTGTTCATCAGCGTGAAACGTGTCGGCGCGTACGAATAACTCTGATTGCCGTCCATGATGGCCAGCAGCGGATAAGGCACTGCCCCCAAAACGATGCCCGCCCCGAACGTGTACGACAACGTACCGCCCATGCCTAACTGTGCATCGTGCCGCACCAGCAGGTTCAGGTTGCCATACACATGGTAGTGATCCTCCCCGTCCATTTGGTACGAACCCATTTCTGCGCCCAGGAACAGGGTGGGGTATTTGGAATAGATATGTTTGCGCGTCATGTACAAGTCCGCCACTTGTTCCTGCCAGCCCAGACGTACCACGCCCGAGAAGGAACTGTAGCGGAACGACGGCATGTCGTAGTAATGGTACCGGCATGCGTCACCATAGCCCATACGGCCTATCTGTACGGACAGCGTCGTCTCCACGCCCGGCATGGCTCCGCGGCTGCTGCACCAGTCATTTTCAGCCCAAAGGCGGAACTCGCGTTTGCGCACAGCAGTAGTTGTGGCGTGGCTGTTCTTGTAGAAAATGTCCTGCAAGACGTACGTGGTGAACGACATATTGCCGTAGCCCCAATTGTTCTCGCACATCAGTTCGTCGAAAGGCGACACCTCGCTATAGACGTAGTGGTCCCACCAATAGGCGCCTAACATATGTCTGCGCTCTACGGGAAGAAGCACCTGCGCCTGCGCTTTGTATTTGACGCCGCGGTCTCGCAAACCATAGCCTACATAACCTTCCAGCGACACGTGCGGGAACAGCTTCTCGTTGGTGCGGAAAGGCAGGCCCATATGCAGTTTCTCGTAGCGGTTGATTTGCAGCACCTCTATCAGTTTGCCTATGTCCACCGGCGTGCCGGTCTTGGCATAACCCGTGTGGTAGATCCACGCAAACCAACTCAGAAACCGAATCAACCCGGGTGTGCTGTCGGGGAGACTCGTCTCTGCAGGATTACTAGTCGTACTAGTCTCTCTAGTCTTACTAGTCTCTCTATTCTCAATAGTAATACTGGACTTAACAGGCTCATTACTATAGTGTTGCTTGGCCAGCAAAGCGGGGAAAGTGTGGCTGCTGTCGGTCCGCACGGCTATATCCATAACGGCCGCAATCTGTTCGTTGGTGAGTGTTTGTTCTTCGTATCGGCTGTTGTAGTGGAGCGAGGTCAGGAAATTGATGTTCGCATCCTTGGGTACAGATGCCGTGACCTCAGTCAGGGAGTATGTGGCCGAGTCGATGGTCATCGAACCCGTGAAAAGCGGGTCGAACGAGTTCTTTGGCCGGAAGTCTATGATGTAGCGTTTCGGCGTTTCCAGCGAGTCAACCAGGAAATACCGGTAGTAGGCCGGAGCCGAAGCCGCCGTGGGCGACAGTAGCGACAGCCCGCCAAAGGGCAGGGTGGGGTTGTAGAAATCCAGGTGATCAGGCATGGGAACACTCAAAAACGTGTACATATTTTGCGGTAGAGGCAGGATATAGGTTGAGTCCTCCTGCCTGATCATTCCGCTCTCGAGTGACTTCCAAAGCCGCCGTTTCAGTGTTTTGCTCGTGATGTGAGAGAGAAAATACCGCAGGTCGGTCTCGCCATCCATTGACGCATCCGAGGGCATGTTGTCCCGCCGGTGTGCGCGAACCGAGTCCATCAGCGGCAAGGCTGGATTGGCGCCCGGAAGCACTACCACTTCCTCCAGATTGTTGCGTTTCTCTTCCAGCACCACTTGCATCCCCACGTCTTTGCCAGGCTCGACGGTAAGGCGCTGCGTCTTGTAGCCGATGCACGAAAAAGTCAGTTGAGCCGTTCGCATCAACTCTACATGCAGGTAAAACGAGCCGCGTTCGTCGGTGGTAGTGCCCACTTGTGTGCCCTTGAAGAACACAGACACGTTGGCCAACGGCTCGCCCGTAGAGGCCGATAGTACCTCGCCGATGATACGAGTCTCCAATGCAAAAGCGCTGCTTCCCGCAAGTAGCAGCCAGCACAGCAGTATTTCTCGGAACCGGCTCATTGTTTTTGGTTGGCAGG
>ONXE01000203.1 GCA_900321775.1 uncultured Bacteroidales bacterium | reverse complement strand
TCTGCAATTCTGCATTAATATACTTTTTCATAATTCTCAAAATTTAAAAGTTCAACATTCAGTTAATTACACATTGTCCATTGTTTAACGAATTACGCGGCCCATAGCGTCGTAAACAACACCATTCTTCTGAATGTAGATTTGTCCGTTCTGGATGAACTTCACAGCCTTCTCCTGACCCTCAACGTTCTCGATGTTGGTAGCATTGTTCTCATTGAAGAGAATAGCCGGAGCCAAGAATTCAGGAGCCAAGAAGTTCTCAAGCAGCGCCAGATAAGCCTTGTGAGCCTTGTTGGTGAACGCGCCGCCATCCTGTGCCATCCAATAGAAACCAACGGATTCAGGAGTATCGTTTGGAGCAGCAGCAAGGCTAAGACCGTAGAACAGATAAACACCCTCACCAGGAGCAGTAGTAGGTTCGTCTACATCCGAGCCACGGAGTTGGTTCTGGAGACCAAGAATCGGCTCAACATTAGACTTCAGAGCGAGATCAAACGTACCGGCAGGGCCACCAAGAACAAGAGCTACGCCAGCAGGAACATCTTGGCCAGCAGTAAATCTCTCAGTAAGACCGCCAGGATAGTTGAACGTATAACCCGTAACGTTAGCAGGCATCGTGTATCCCTTCGTGCCATTATAGTAGGTAGCATAACCAATTTCTGAATCAAAGCTAACCTTTGCTACAGACTGAGTAACGGTTATCTTGTTGGTGTTGAAGTCAACGCGAACGGTGTACACACCCGGAAGTAACGTAATGGTAGCATCTCCATCACCCTTAACCAGAACTTCTTCACTGCCATCATCCAAGCGCTCTTGGTATACTCCGGTAGCATAACGAGCCGCGTTGACAGCGTCCCAATCCGTGGTAGATGAGCACCTCGTAAATGCCATGTACGTCAAGTCTTCCGTCAAAACGAACTCTTTTTCATAAACATTGTCAGCAACCTTGGTCATAGCAACATGATTCTCCAGATTCCAACCGATGTTATTACCTATTTCATAGAGGTATCCTTCTACATAAACCTTAGCAGGGGTCTCATTAAGGTCTACACGGAACTTATAAGTACCCGGAGCAATAGTAAGGCTATACTCTCCTCCATATGTTAACTCTTGTACAGAACCATCAGTTACAAGATTTGCCGCCGCACCTCCATAACGATGAGCATGAATAACATTCCAATCATTGGACTGAACAGTTGTGAAAGCAAAATAAGATGTAACCGCCGTAAAATTAAATGTTCCTTCGAACACGTTAGGCTCAACCATAGTCAACTCAGGAGAGTTCTCCGAATCCCAGCCTTGGTTGTCGCCAATTTCATAAAGATGATGAGTAAAGCCGGTAAGTTGGTCGGGATCCTCAGCACCTGCATATGTCGGGTTGTTACGAGTATTACCAAGAATATCCGTGGTAATGCCTGCAACTTGAGCTACTGCCAAATCATTATCTGTTATGGATGCACCATCCAGCATCATGTTAGAGTCGAAGGTAACGGCTTTCCACTTTGAAGTAGGATCTGCGGTAGCCAAACCAGCCTCATCAGTAACAATAGCAGCACCGGCAATAATTGCGGCATTGCCACCGTCATGATAGAAGACGTTATGTGCGCAGTTCTCGTTCAAAGCACCACGAATCAAGCTATTGTTTGCTACTGTTTCGTGGCTAACAAAAATATTGTTCTCAGCAAAATGTTTCTTAGTTCCTGCAAGATAAAGCAGAGAAATCGGAGTTGCAGACATAAGTTCTGTCGTAGGTTTGTTCGTCAGAACAGGCATTACAAATGTGTTGTGGCGAACAACGCAAGAGTCGCCGCAACGAACAGCGCACAACTTGATTGCTTTAGAGGCTGCACCAGATGCAAGAGCATCCAAACCGGTAAAGATGTTGTTCTCAATATTCCAAACGGTTGCGCCACCGGAAGCAGTAATACCCTGAATGCCAAAATCACCTGCGTTTACGTTATTGGTTTTCAACTCAAGGAATTTGCAACCTTTAACATTGATAACACCTGATTGTACATTACCCATGATACCATGAGCAAGATAACCAGGAGAAGCACTCAGGAGACGGAAGGTGCAACCCTCAAAATTGGCATTGTTGGCACCATTAAAGAATACACCACGAAGGTTAGATACTATTTCACAATTTCTAAGAGTGGTGTTTTCGGGCTTACCAGCAGCTGTACTACTTTGAGAACCGTTTAAGCAAACAGTTTGAGCATTGGCAACTCCAATTACCTCAAGATAGCAATTGTCAACCAGCACATTTACAGGATGGTTGTCGGTGTTCTTCTCTGAACGAATTTCAAGAGCATAGGTTGTACCAGACGTACGCGTATGCCTGATAACGCAATTCTTGATAAACGTATTCGTTACGTTACCATATACTACCATTACGCGACCACCTACCGATGTTCCCTGGAATGTCAAGTGGCGAATGCCGTCTCCATTATAAGAACCATCAATAGTAACATTCTTTGCAGGCTCGGTAGCAAACGGAATGCTAACAGCTTGCGTTGCCTTAGGAATACCTCCGATTACGAAGTTTCCCGAAGGGCCCTCATTATCAGCACTTGTGGTATACTTTATCAAACGATCTTCAGCTGCATTCGGACGAATGGTAAGCGAATAGTTCGTGTTGTTAATGATACCAGTGTTGATTGTTTCTGTCAAGTCAGTGCAGATTTCCCATATGCAATCATCCGTGAGCATGTAAGGAAGCGTAATCATACGTTCCACCAGTACCGATGGTCTTTGTGATTGTCGCGGAAGCAGTAATAGCCGCGGCAAACATCAATGAAAGAAGGAAAAATTTCTTTTTCATGATTGTTTGAATTTAGTTAATTAATGTGTTTTAGTTATGTGTGTTAAAAAAGTTACTATAGTAGTATATAAGCTAGGAAACGTTAACGCGCGCGAGGGAGGCGCCGACAACCGGCACCTCGAGAACGGAGTATTTCGCAACGTTTCGTGGCATCATTCTTGCTGCATCTTGTTGAAAACGATTGCAAAGGTATGGTTTTTTTTTGATACCACCAAATAATTTTATATGTTTTACAACATAAAATGACGTTTTTGGCCGAAAATATGTTGTATAACATAAAAATCGAGGGGTCTTTTGATACAAAGTGGCAAAAAATATGTACCAAAATGTCGCACACGTTTGCTGAATGGATGGTGAGAAAAGAAAAATGGACCTTGCATTGGGACAAAATGAATCAGGTGTTGAGCCTGTTTGGTGCAGAGTGCGGCCCAAGATGTGTTAAAAAGCCACTCTCGAACTCATATTGCTGCGCAAATATACTGATAATGACAAGAAAATGACCATATTTGCAAATAAACATCCCCAAATACGCATTTTTTAGTGAAAAAATTTGGTCATTTCAAAAAAAAGCAGTAATTTTGCACCCGATAAGGTATAAAATGCAAAAGAATCGGCAATAATATACCCGAAAGGGTGTAGTGTCATGCCTTCAAGTGCAGATTATACCCGAAAGGGTGTATTTATGGGCAATTTATCTACATATGTAAAGGCCAAAAGGAAAGAGTTTGGTCTGACGCAACAGGATTTGAGTCTCAAGTCCGGCGTTGGGTTGCGCTTTGTTCGGGAGTTGGAGCAAGGAAAAGAAACCTTGCGTTTGGACAAAGTGAATCAAGTATTGAGTCTGTTTGGCGCAGAGTGCGGCCCAGTTGAAACCAACGACAGCAAGCAATGAAACAAGGATTAGTATATTATGGACAAGTGCCGGCAGGCGTGATTCGCGAAGATGAGAGCGGGTTTGTGTTTCGATACAACCAGGAATATCTGGATAGTGCAGAAGCCAAGCCGATTAGCCTGACACTGCCGTTGCGAAGAGAGGCCTATGAGTCACAAACGATGTTTCCGTTCTTTGATGGGCTAATCCCGGAAGGTTGGCTTCTGGATATAGCCACTGACAGTTGGAAGATCAACCCTCGTGACCGTATGGAACTGTTGCTGACGTGCTGTCGCGATTGTATAGGAGCAGTAAGTGTAGAACGTATTTCGGAGGATGAGCTATGAGGTGTTTGTGCTGTTATAGGCCGTTATTACCCGGCCAGACCGATTATCATCCGTCTTGTGCAAAACGCATGTTTGGGACCGTTCAAATGCCAGAATTGGCATATAATCATGAGCAAATACGTGAGTTAGCCAAAACTGCGATTCGCACACAAACCACCGTCCCCGGTGTGCAGGCAAAACTATCCATGGATATCCAGCGAATAGAGCATACGACACGCTTCTCAATAGTGGGGCTACAAGGGCGTTTTATCCTCAAACCTCAGACGGAGATGTATGCCGAACTGCCCGAGATAGAGGATTTGACAATGCATTTGGCCGAGCAGGCCGGCATATTGGTTGTGCCTCATAGTTTGGCGCGATTTGCTGACGACAAGTTGGTCTATCTATCCAAACGAATCGACAGAACTCCTGAAGGCGAGAAAATTCCGATGGAAGACCTTTGCCAGTTATCCAACCAGCTGACAGAATACAAGTATCGAGGCTCTTACGAACAAATAAGCAAAGTGATTCGCGGTTTTTCGTCAGCCCCGATGCTGGATGTTGTAAAGTTAACAGGAAATAGTGACATGCATCTAAAAAACTTCTCGCTCTATGCTCCCAAAGGACAAATGAGGTTGTCCCCTGCGTATGATTTGGTTAACACATTGGTTGTGATGCCGAGTGACAAAGAGGAGTTAGCGCTTAATTTGAACGGCAAGAAACGAAAACTTTCATGGCGTGATTTTACCGAGGCAATGATAGTCAGTGGCGTGTCGGAAAAAGTGCAAAAAAACATGTTGAGACAATTCCTCGGCGTTCGCTCCAAATGGGAAGAAACAATCCGCAGTTCCTTTCTCTCCACAGAAATGCAAGAGCGCTACCTATCCCTTCTCGACGCACGCTTTAAGGTGATTATGAGCCCGTTGTAAGCTGGTTTTAGGTTTTAGGCCATTTTGAGGGCAAAAACGCAGTTTTTTGACAATTTATTTGCATATGTCAGAAAAAAGTATTACCTTTGCAGTCTGAAATGAAAGTCGAAGTTGCTACCCGGTTACTCATTCAAAAGAAATTGCTATGGGAAACAATCTGAATGAAAGAAAACAGCGCCTCTACAGAGTTAACAATGTCATGTTCTGGGTGACATTGGTGTCAGGTGTTGCCTACGTAGTCTGGCTGATCATTGTTGGCCAACGCTCCACGGTAGAAGTGGTGTTCCGCGGATTTCAGTTTGTGACCATGTTGCTGGTTCTCAGTTTTCCGGTGTTCGTACGCAGACGTTTGAAGAGAGACCTGCCGATAGAGTTGTATGTGCTGCTCATCCTCTTCTGCTTTGCGTCGTTAGTGCTGGGCGGAGGGCTGGATTTCTACGGCCGTTTCCCGTGGTTGGACACGGTGCTGCACTTTTTTTCAGGTTTGCTTCTGTCGATGTTGGCGTTATGGTTCATGCACGTCATCATGGGCAAAGACGAGAAATACATTTACCAGAACAAGTATTTCCTCTGCCTGTTCGTAGTGATGTTCTCGTTAGGTGTAGGCGCGCTTTGGGAGATGACAGAGTATGTGATTGACATTATCTTAGGCACCAACTTGCAGCAGTTCATACTCAGAAAAACGGGTGCCATCATCACGCCCGAGGACATACCGCTCTGCGGACAGGAGGCTTTGGCAGACACGATGAAAGACCTGGTGATTGACTTAGGCAGTTCATTGCTGGTAGCCGTGTACGTCTTCATCCGCCACGACAAGGTTCTTGCCCGCTACCAGGCAACAGATTCGGTTAATGGTTAAGGGTTAAGGGTTAATGGTTAAGGGTTAATGGTTATGCGAAAGGCGACTATAGGATGTATGTTGGTGTTTGCGCTGTCGGTAGCGGCGCAGAGTACTGATTTTGAGAAGTTCCGCGAACAACAGCGAGCCAGTTTCAGCCAGTTCCGCGATAATCAGCAAGACAAGTATGACGCCTTTCGCCAGCGCGTCAACGCGGAGTATGCCGAGTTTATGCGTGCCGCGTGGGCAGAGTTTCCCGTAAGCGAAGCCGAGGTCCCGGAACCCGAGCCGAGAGTGGAGCCGGTGATCTTCGACGAGGACGTCGAAGAAATTGAAAATGGAAAATTGAAAATTGAAAATGGAGAGACAGAGGAGGGTGTAGAAGCGCAGGAAACGGAAGCGGAAGCGCAGACTAACTGGAGTTTTTCGTTTGGAAGAACGGGGAACAAAGAACAAGGAGCAAAGAGCGAGGAAGAAGGTCAAAAGTCAAAGGTCAAAAGTCAAAGGGAGGAGCGAGGGAAATCTCGCGAGATCAAGGCGGAGGGCAAGGTGGCGGTTGTGCCGAAAGCGACGCCAGCGCCGGCTCCGATTGCGCCGGTGGCGGTGAGCAAAACGGCAGACAGGAAAGACATAGAGATCTCCTACTATGGCAGAACTATCACGATAGGTTTCCCGTTGACGGACCGGCTCAGGCTGCAAGGTCTGAACGAAGATGCGCTGACAGACGCATGGACACTGCTTGCGGGCAAGCCTTACGACATCAGCGTCAAAACGGCGCTTGACGCGCGCAGTGCTTTTCAATTATGCGACTGGGCGTATATGGACGCGCTTCGCATGGCATGCGAGGGGCAC
>ONXE01000159.1 GCA_900321775.1 uncultured Bacteroidales bacterium | reverse complement strand
CCTGTTTGGAATCCGCGATGAACTGCGTAGATTGTTTTTACTCCGGATTCCCTGAGCCGTTCAATTGCTCCTTTCCAGAGCCGCGCATCGGGTGAAACGGGGTTCTTAACCAAGAGCGTGAGTTCAGCAGGAGAGACCGTTTTGGCCTTAATTTCTTCAGCGAGTGCATCTGCAATCTGTTGAACAAGGAACGGGTTTGTGGTTGTTCGTGCGCCAATCCAAAGCGTGCGAATGTGGTGTTTGAGGGTGAGGCGGACGTGTTCGGGGGTGGCAACCTCTGTTGCGGCGGGAATACCCGTTTCCGTTTGCGCTTCGTCTAACCATAAAAGAGCCTCTTCCCCTACCCCTTCGAACGCTCCGGGTTCGGTTCGTGGTTTCCACACGCCGGCACGGAAGATGCTTACTCCAGCATCTGCCATAAGGCGGGCTGTAGTAAGCACCTGTTCCCGTGTTTCAGCGGCGCAAGGTCCTGCTATGATTAGCGGTCTCATCCTCGTCCAATAATCTTACGGTAATGTTACGGTAATGTTACGGTTCCCGCAGCTACTTCATCAGCGCCTCAAGCGAGGCTTTGATTGCGCGGATTCGCTGCTCTGCGTCAGCTTTTTTCTTCTGCTCAAGAGCAACTATCTCCGCCTTGGCGTTTTGGACAAAGCGCTCATTGGAAAGTTTCTTCATCACGCCAGCCAAGAATCCTTCCTGATACTGGAGGTCTGCCTTGAGTTTTGTGATTTCTTCTTCCACGTTGATGAAGGAGTCGAGGGGAACCGCGAACTCCGTTGTACCACTGAGGAAGGACGCAGCACCGGCAGCCTTCTCGCGGACAAGTTTAATGGCTGAGAGGTTGCACAATTTGGCTATTACGGATTCAACATCTTCTCCAAGTGACTGATTTGCTACGACTTGCAGTTCAAGAGGCTCTTTCTGCGCTATGTTCTTCTGGAGTCGAATCGTGCGTACGCCTGCGATGATGTTCTTCATCTCCTCTACTTTGCCAAGGAGCGCATTGTTTTCGCATTTGTCATAGAGCAGCGGAGCAACCATAATCGACTCACCTTCAGCGCGTTGCTGAATGTTCTGCCAAAGTTCTTCCGTGATAAACGGCATGAAAGGATGCAGGAGTCGGAGGAGCCTGTCGAAGAAGCGTAAAGTAGCCTCGTATGTTTGTTTGTCGATAGGCTGGCCATATGCGGGCTTGACCATTTCGAGGTACCAAGAGGAGAACTCATCCGTATAGAGTTTGTATATGGTCATGAGCGCTTCGGAGAGGCGGTATTTGGCAAAGAGGTCAGCTACTTCTGCGTCGGTTTCGGCAAGTTTGGCTGCGAACCAATCCGTGGCAAGACGGGCATAGAGGGGCTGTTGTGCGTCAGCAACCTCCCAGCCTTTGACGAGTCGGAAGCAATTCCAAATCTTGTTGCAGAAATTACGTCCCTGCTCGCATAGCGCGTCATCATAGAGGATGTCGTTTCCTGCGGGCGCGGAGAGAAGAATACCCATACGGACTCCATCTGCACCGAAGCGAGCAATGAGATCCAGCGGATCAGGCGAGTTGCCGAGTGACTTGGACATTTTTCGTCCCAGTTTATCCCGCACAATTCCCGTGAAATAGACATGCTTGAACGGCATATTGTGCTGGTACTCGTATCCCGCCATAATCATACGCGCAACCCAGAAGAAAATGATGTCGGGGCCCGTTACGAGGTCGGCTGTCGGGTAGTAGTACTGAATCTCTTTGTTGTCGGGATGGGCAATGCCATCAAAGAGGCTGATTGGCCAAAGCCAAGAAGAGAACCATGTGTCAAGCGCCCCTTCGTCCTGCGTTAAGTCATCGGCAGTAAGTTGCTCGTAACCAGGCAGTTTGCGCGCAGCTGCGAGTGCTTCCTCCAAGGTAGGTGCCACCATAATCTTATCCTCGGGATAGGCTTCCGCTCCTGTTTGGTCGAGGATGGACTTGATGTAATAAGCCGGAATGCGGTGTCCCCACCAAAGTTGGCGTGAGATGCACCAGTCCTTGATATTTTCGAGCCAATTGCGATAGGTGTTCTTGTATTTGGTCGGATAGAAGACGATGTCGTCGTTCATTACCGGCGGGAGTGCAATATCTGCAAAGTGTTGCATGCGGATGAACCACTGCAGGGAAAGACGGGGTTCTATAGGCACATTGGTGCGCTCGGAGTAGCCCACTTTGTTGTCGTAGTCCTCCACTTTCTCGAGGAGTCCCTCAGCGTGCAAGTCTTTGACAATCTGCCCTCTACACTCGAAACGATCCATTCCGACATAGAGTCCTGCCGCTTCGCTAAGGTGTGCATCAGGAGTGAAGATGTCGATGGCCTCGAGGTTGTATTTTTGGCCAAGTGCGTAGTCGTTGACGTCGTGTGCGGGGGTGACTTTGAGGCAGCCAGTACCGAAGTCGATTTCAACGTACCGATCTTCGATAACCGGTATCACGCGTCCCACTTTGGGCACGATGACATGCTTGCCACGAAGCCAATGATTCTTGGGGTCTTTGGGGTTGATACACATGGCGACATCACCCATGATGGTCTCGGGGCGCGTGGTAGCAACGATGGCATAGTAGCCCTTATCATCCTTGTGCACGATTTCTCCTTCCTCACCTGTCGGTACGACTTCGTTTTGCTCCTGCACGTAATATTTGAGGTAATAGAGATGCGAGTGTTCGTCGTGATAGATAACCTCTTCGTCGGAGAGGGCCGTTTGGCGCTCCGGGTCCCAGTTGACCATACGTAATCCGCGGTATATCAATCCCTTGCGGTATAGGTCACAGAAGACATCGATGACAGCGCGCGAACGCGTTTCGTCCATGGTAAAGGCTGTGCGGTCCCAATCACAAGAGCATCCAAGGGTACGGAGTTGTTTAAGGATGATGCCTCCGTGCTCGTCGGTCCAAGCCCACGCGTGCTTCAGGAACTCCTCGCGCGTGAGGTCACTTTTGCGAATACCTTGTTCTGCGAGACGTTTGATGACCTTGGCCTCCGTAGCGATGGAGGCGTGGTCGGTTCCGGGTACCCAGCATGCGTTCTTGCCTTCCTGGCGGGCACGACGTACGAGAATATCCTGAATGGTTTCGTTGAGCACATGCCCCATATGGAGAACGCCCGTCACATTTGGAGGCGGAATAACCACCGTGAAAGGTTCACGTCCGTCGGGTTCTGAATGAAAAAGTTTGTTGTCAAGCCAATACTTGTACCATTTGGCTTCGATGTCTGTAGGATTGTACTTTGTATCCATGCTCTATATATAATAACCTATTAATATCCTAATAATAACCTAATAATAACCTAATAATATCCTAATAAAGTATGCTATACGTCTTCATCAGAATAGTAGTGGTAGTTGTCGTTGTCCTTGCGGTGGAAGAAGGGATAGATGTATCGTCCATAGCCGTATGCTTTGCGTCCTCGTCCGTAGGCATGACCGTAGCCGTACCCATAGCCGTAGCCATAACCACCATACCCATAGCCGTAACCGCCAGAATAATAACCATATCTGAGTCCTTCGATGGGGACATCGGAAAGGATAAGATGAATCTTATCGCGGTGGTCTATGGAGAGTTGTTCAAGTGCTGATTTACAGAACTTTTTGTTGGTTTGCATGCATCGAATGACAAAGAGAGTGAGGTCGGTCTGCTCGATGATTGCATATGCATCGGGAACGAGACCTATAGGCGACGTGTCGATGATAACGAAGTCGTAGCTCTGTTTGAGAGTACTAATGACTTCTGCAAGTTTCTCAGAATGAATGAGTTCGCCCGGGTTAGGAGGCACGGTTCCAGCAAGAAGAACATCGAATCCGAGGTTGGAATTTGTGCGAATTGTATCCTCAAAGGCACATTCTCCGATGAGGTAATTGGTAAGTCCGAGTCCTGTTTCCAAACCAAGTTTCTCGTGGACGTTAGGTTTGCGAATGTCGAGGTCGACGAGGATCACCCGTTTGCCGGACAGGCTGTACAAACATGCGAGGTTAGTGCAGAGGAAGGTCTTGCCATCGCCTGATTCTGTGGACGTTACTGCGATAGAGATAGATGTCTTGCGCTGCACAATAAACTCAATGCGGGTTCGAATACTACGAAGCATTTCGGCGTAAGACGAACGAGGTCTGTCCTTAACGAGTGTAGGTGACTGGTTCCGCGCGTGTCGTATAGAGCCAATGAGGTGAAAATCAGACAGTTTCTCTGCCTCTTTAGGCGTACGTATCTTCGTGTTCAAAAGTTCGGAAAGGATGATGAAAATCAAGGGAGCAAGCAAGCCAATGAGGAAATAGTTGGTGTACTTGCGTGACTTGGCGTTGGAGTTGACCATAGCAGTA